>JACIWY010000483.1 GCA_014360745.1 Chloroflexota bacterium | reverse complement strand
TCTCATCCAATTCTGACATTTCTCTACCGAGCGTCAGAATTTGCAGACGTTCAGAAGGGGCGATTGAAATCGCGGCCAAGTCTGGCGGAGAGCGGGCAATACGGTTATAATAGCTGTGTCCCATCCCTGACGTGCTACAGGACATAGCAATCGAGAATGGATACCGCCGTTTCGCTTTGCATCAGGGGCAAGCCTCTTGGACTATGAGGTGATCATCGTCGGGGCCAGCTTTGCCGGCTTGGCGGTGGCGGCCCAGCTAAAAGGGTATCGCGTATTGGTGATCGATCGGCAGCCTATCGGCGCCGGGCAGACTTCGGCGTGTGGCACTCCTCTCTCCGTGTTAGCATCTCTGGGCCTGATCGAAGCCGTCCAACAAGTCCACGACAATTTGGTGCTGCATGTCGGCCAGCGCACCGATACGTATCGTTTTCCACGGCCTTATTGTACCTTTGACTATGCGCTCTTTTGTCGGCTTTTATGGGCGCGAAACGACGCCGAGTTCTTGCAGGCGCGGGCGCTCGGCTGTCAAGGGAATACTGTAGAGACGAGTCGAGGCTTTTTTAGCGCCCGTTTGTTGGTGGATGCCAGTGGCTGGCGGGCCGTTCTGGCTTCGGCTCTGGAGCCTGGTTTGGTATGCCGGGGCAGGCTGAACTTTGGCCTCGAGACCACGACGTCATGGCAGGGGGAGGGGTTGCATTTCTGGCATGACCTCGATGGGCTGGCGTTGCAGGGCATGGGCTGGGCCTTTCCGGCGGGTGCAGAGAGTCGCATCGGGGTGGCCAGCTATTGTGGCAGGACGGCGCTCGGGGCCTCGCTCGATCGGTTGTTGCAGCGACTGGGCTGCCAACGAGGGCATATTCACGGCGGATATTTCCCCCGCTCTTTGGGCCGGCCCGTGGTGAGACATCTCTTTTTGGTGGGCGACGCCGCCGGTCACTGCTTGGGCTTTAACGGCGAGGGCATCCGCCCGGCGCTCTTTTTCGGTTTCTGGCTCGGCCGCTTGTTGCGCCAGGTTCTCGCCGGAGAGCTCGACGTGGAGCGCGCGCGCCGCGCCTATGCGCAGTTGGTGTCGCGGCGTAGGTGGGGCTATGCCGGGATGTTGGTCGGCCAACGCCTGCTCATGAGCCTTTCCCCAACAGGGGTGAATATCTGGCTATGGTTGATGCGCCACACGGGGATCGGGGATTTGTCTTTGCGTCGTTATGTGCGCGCCTTTACCTTCCCTGTATGATTGGCAAGGAGAGGGGGATGACAACCACCTTGGTTTGCGGTACGATGGGCTGGAGCAATGGATGGGGACATTCTGTTCTTAGCGAGATATGCAAGGCAAGGGGGGAGCATGCCTAAATTTCTTACTACGCCGGTCATTCATCATGGGCCGGGCAGTTTGGGCCAGCTCGACGAAGAGATTCGCAAATTGGGCGGGGGACGCGTGGGGCTCATCACCGATCCCGGTTTAGTGGCGGCGGGGATTTGCTCGCGCGTTGTGCAAGCCACTCATTATGAGGTCGCAGTGTGCGACGCTGCAGAGCCAGAGCCCAGCTACGAGCTGGTGGCCCGTTGTGTCGAATTCCTGCGCGATGAGCGCTGCGAGGTCGTCATTGGCCTGGGCGGCGGCAGCTCCATCGATACGGCCAAGATGGCGGCCGTGATGATGGGCAACGAGGGCGATGTCAGCGATTATTTTGGTGCCAATCGCGTGCCTCGCCCCGGCCTGCCGACCATCGCCATTCCCACTACCGCCGGCACTGGCAGCGAGGTCTCGCCGGCATCGGTCTTTTATGACCCGCGCGATGGCACGAAAAAGGGGGTGCGTTCCGATTATATACAACCCAAGGCGGCCATCTTGGATCCAGAGTTGACCCTCGGGTTGCCTCAGCCCTTGACTGCCTCCACCGGCATCGACGCCTTGACGCACGCCATCGAATGTTATACGGCGCGGGCGGCGACGCTACTGAGCGATATGACCGCCGAGTATGCCATAGCCCTCATCGGCCAGCATCTGCCCCGCGCGTACGCCGATGGCAGCGACTTGGCCGCGCGCGATGGGATGCTCATGGGCAGCTTGTTGGCCGGCATGGCCTTGGCCGTTGCCAATGTGGGCGCCGTACATGCCCTGGCCCAAGCCTTGGGAGGCATCCATCGCGTGCGCCACGGGGTGGCGAACTCGTTGCTATTGCCCTATGTGATGGACTTTAACCGCATGGCTTGTCGAGCCAAGTACGCCCGCGTCGCCGAATTGTTGGGTGAGCCAATCGATGGCCTTTCAGAGAACGCGGCTGCCGAGCTTGCAGTGGCAGCGGTGCGCCGGCTTACCGCCGACCTGCAGCTCCCGCAGCGTTTGCGCGAGTTGAACATTCCCAAAGAATCGCTGGATCTCGTTGCCGAACGTACCATCGAGACACAGGGGCGCATCGTCACCAACAATCCTCGGCGCCTCAGCGTGGAAGACGCCAAGGCCATCCTGCGCGCCGCTTACTGAGCGGGTGCCGTAGTTTGGGGGCGAGGTTATGGAACACCTGCGCGAGCACCGGGTCTATCTCAAGTCGGGGCGGCTCTGCCTACGTCCGCTGACTGAGGACGATTGGGACACGCTCTATGTCTGGAATAATGACCCTGAGGTGTTGTATTATGCCGAGGCGGGCGATATTACCGCCTGGCCGATGGAGATGATGCAGAAAATGTATCGCCATGTCTCGCGCAAGGCGTTCATCTTTGTCATCGAGTTGGACGGCCGGCCCATCGGCGATTGTTGGTTGCAAAAAATGAACCTCAAAAGGGTGATCGAGGCCTACCCCGGCCTGGATGTGCGCCGCATCGACATTGTGATCGGCGAAAAGGGGTTGTGGGGCCAGGGATGGGGCACGAGGGCTATCCATCTGCTGGTGCGCTTTGCTTTTGAACATCAGGGGGTGGATCTCCTTTATCTGCCGGAGATCGCCGAAACCAACCCACGCAGCC
>JACIWY010000482.1 GCA_014360745.1 Chloroflexota bacterium | reverse complement strand
TAGCCTACGGCCTTTAAGCCGGCGATAACCTCCTTCGGCTCGGGCGCCAAGGCGATGATGGTACCGCCGTCCCCTGCGCCGGCCAGTTTAGCCCCCAAAGCGCCATGCTCCAGCGCTACGGCGATCAGACGCTCGTTCGCTTCCCCCGATCCGCCCAGGTCGCGCTGGATGGCGTGGTTTTGGTTCATCAGCCAGCCTAGGCGTTCCCAATCTTGAAGCAGAAGCGCTTTTTTCCCCTCTCGGCAGATGCGCCCGATCTCTTCGTATCCCTCGCGTACCTGGCGATCTCCCTCGAGCCAACGCTCGCGCAGCGGTTTGTGCACTGCGTCGGAGGAGTGGGTTACGCCGGTGTGAGCCAGAACAAAGGGTAATTTGGGCACAAAGCGTTCCAGGGGCTCGATGGTGGCATATAACTCCTCCGCCGCTTCGCGGTAGAACTGTTTTCCGCGAAAGTCCATATAATTCAGGCCCCCGAAGGTGCACATGTAAGCGTCTTGGTAGCCGCACACGACGCGCAGATGGTTCAGCTCGATATAGCGGGCCAACTCTGCCACGCGATACAGGTTGTAATCCAACCCCTTGAAGCGTAGCAGGCCAAAGAGGATAGCCACCGTCAAAGCCGTCGAACCGGCGACGCCGGCCTTGATCGGTATCTCGGTGGAATAGGTGATGCGACAGCAAAGCGTGTCGTCGTGCAAATAGTCGAGCACGGCGCGGAGGACGTCGAAATAATCGCCGTTGAGAGCCAAATCTTGGGGGCCTTCGATTACCAATGTCTGGCCGGCGGCCCGCGCTTCCAGATGATCGCACGGTTCCACGCGCACGCGGGCGCGAAAGTCGATAGAGCAAGAAATGACGCTGCCGCCATACATATCGGTGGGGTTACCGATGATGCCGCAACGTCCTGGTGCAGAGCAACGAATCGTCTTCATAGGCCTAGATCTCTCTCGCCTTGCGCTTGAGGTATTGGCGCACTAGGTAGCCGTATTTCTCATCGGCCAATGCGAAATCGATGAATGCCTTGAAATAGCTCTCAAAGTTGCCGATGTCGTAGCGCTGTTCACCCGGGCGCAAACAGACGGCGCGCACCTTGTGCCCCAGTTGGATGAGCAAGCGGATCGAATCGGTAAGCTGCAATTCTCCCTGGCGATCGGGCGCCGTGCGCTGGATGGCTTCAAAGATGGCCGGGCTAAAGACGTAACGCGCGGCGATGGCCAGGTTGCTAGGCGCAGTATCGGGGCGGGGCTTTTCCACCACGTCCTCGAGATCAAAGTTCTCTTGATCCTCCTGCCCGGCGGCGGGCTTGACGATGCCATAGCGATAGACCTCGTCCGGCGCCACCCGCTCTACGGCCACCGTACAGGCTGCGCCATGTTCCAAATGGGCCTTGATCATGATCTTTAGGAGGCTGGAGCCGTCGGGGCTCTTGATGATCGAATCGCCCAAAGCGACGACGAAATGCTCGTCGCCGACGAACTCTCGCCCATGGCCCACGGCATCTCCCAAGCCCTTGGGCACACTCTGGCGCGTGTAAAAGAAGCGGGCGTCGGTCTCGGTGTAACGCAATTCTTCCAACAGGGCATAGCCTCCGCCAGCGGCCAGAGTGCTCACCAGTTCCGGGTCGGGGTCGAAATGGTCTTCGATGGCGCTCTTTTTCCGGCCGGTGATGAAAAGGATCTGTTTCAATCCCGCTTCTTCTAGCTCTTCGACTACGTATTGCACCACCGGGCGACGCCCAACGGGCAGCATCTCTTTGGGTTGTGATTTGGTCGCGGGCAACAAGCGTGTACCCATGCCCGCCACCGGCACCACCACCTTGGTAATGGTTTCGCGTGCCACGGCCTCCCCCTTTCCTTTTGTGGATCTCACAAGTCACAAAGGCTCAATATATTTCTTGGCTTCTCTATATCTTTCTAATCTGCCTGAATATCGAGCTCTTGCAGGACGACGCGCAAGGCGTTGACGGCCACGCCGAAAAGCTCGGGGCCGGAAAAACCCCTGAACTCGCCCGCCTGGGATAAATGGGGTTCCAAAGACAAAAAGCCCTTCCATCCTCGTGCGTTCAAGTCGCGCAGCAGCGGGCGGATCTCGCCATCGCCCTGGCCGGCTGGGACGATGCGCTTGTCGTCGAGCAGGCCGTCTTTGATGTGCAGGTACTCGACATATTCCTGAACCAGAGGGTAGGCTTCGGAGTAGGGGCGCACGCCGCACATGATAAAGTTGGCCGGGTCAAAGGTCATGCGTAACTGGGGCGAGTCGAGGGTTTGTAATAGGTCGCGACAGCGCCGGGGGATGTCGCCATAGATATGGCGTTCGTTCTCGTGCAAGAGCACCACATCATGGCCGCGAGCTTCCTCCAGCAGGGCGCGCATGCGCTCCATCACCTGGCCACGATAGGCGTCTGCCTCGCCCTCCGGCACATAGAAGGAGAAAAGGCGAATGTAGCGACAACCCAAACGCTCGGCTAGCTCGAGGGCGCGACGGAAGGCGCGCAAGTGGGGTTCGAAAGGGTCGTCGATCTTGATCTTGCCGATGGGCGAGCCGATAGCCGAAACCCGGATGTCATATTTCTGCAAGGCGTCTTGGATTTTGGCGATACCGGCGTCATCGATAGAGAGGATGTTCTGATCCCAGACGCTGCGTAATTCAACATATCTGAGGCCGAGATCCTTCAACACCTGAAATTGGGTCTCTAGATCGGGGGAAATCTCGTCGGCGAAACCACTCAAGGTGAACATGGTTTTCTCCTTTGCTCAATGGGGCTGTTTCATCCATTCTAACGCACAAAGGCGTTAGTGGGCAAAGGGGATGGGGAAAGCAAGGCGGATTAAAAAGGGCGTGCATGTCTCTGACAAAACCCGAGCCCGGCAACAAGGCGAATTGCCGGGCTCGGATAAGCATTTGGTAGACCGGATGTGACCTTATGTTTTGGATGCCCTGGTGCTTTCCTGGACATCCTTGGCGACGG
>JACIWY010000481.1 GCA_014360745.1 Chloroflexota bacterium | reverse complement strand
CCTCGCCCTCCGGCAAGACGCCTATGCGCCAGGCATGGATAGGACAGCTCAAGTCGGGGCGACCGGAGATCAGCACCCTGTCGCCAACTTTGACATCGGCGATGGACGCCTCCTGGCGCCCGATCCAGACCTTGGTCTCCCCCGTAGCCTGCACGGTCACCTCGCCTCGCGGGGTATCGACCGCCAGCGTATAGAGGCCCTCGCCGTTCTCCAGGATGGCCTTCACCTCGCCACGCAGCTCCATCCCGCCGATCAGGCGGCGCAAGCGCTCCAGCAGGTTCAAGCCTCGCTGGATGCGCCGCATCTGCTCTTCAGACACCACCCCCACCACGGCAGCTGTCACGCCGTCCTCCGGGTTAAGCCCGCCTTCCTCCGGCACAGGCCGCACGACGATGAGCTGCCCAACCGCAAGGTCGGCGAAGGAGGGCTCCTCGACGCCGGGGATGCGATAGCGGGTCTCCTCGTTTACTACGACCTCCAGCGCGCCTCGCGGGTTCGTCACCGTAAACCCTTCATCGGCCAGCGCCGAGATCTCGCCACGGATCGTGCCCACCAACTGGCGCGCCCGCTTGAGCTGCTCTAACAGGTTACCCGGACGGGGCGCACGCTGAGGTGGGGCGATCACCTCTGCTTCCATCTGCCCAACCCCTAGCACCTTACCCCGCACCGACAGCACCTTGCCGACCTTCAAATCGGCGAGAGTCGGCTCTTCGATCCCCGGCAGGCGGATGATCGTCTCCTCAGTCACGGTGACCGCCCATTCCTGATCGCCGGCCTCTATGCTCAGCGCATCCTCCGCGACGCTCAACAGACGGCCCACCAGGAACACGCCGCCACGCGGCGCATCCTCAGATAGTGCCCTGGGCTCCTGCGCCTGCGCCAGCGGCGCGACCACCAACGCCAAGGCCAGGGCTAACACCCATGCCAAAACTCGCCATTTCATCGTTCTCCTCCTTAAATATTTCGTGCGCCATCCCCACGATGGCGTCTATCTGCCTATAGAATACGACCCGCCTGTTGCCAGAGTGCGACGTCCTTGTTACCAAGATGTAAAAAAGCCTTGACCGAGATGAACCCATATCCAGAGCGCGGGTGTCTTGCATACCCTTGCCTCGAGCGGGCAGGCCATGTTATGATGTCTCTAACGTTTTTACCCCATCGAACAACCGCCACGCATCACAAGGAAAGGAGCAAAACATGGCAACCTTGACGGGCATCCATTGGCTTGGACATGCCAGCTTCCGCGTCGAGGCCGAGGGGATGGTCATCTACCTCGATCCCTGGCGGTTGGAGCCGGGCAAAAAGGCCGACCTGATCCTGGTAACCCACGGTCACCACGATCACCTTTCCCCCGAAGATATCGCTAAAATCGCCAAGCCCGACACGGTCATCGTCTGTGCGGCGCCTTATGTCAATCAACTCAAGGGCGATGTGCGCCCTATCTCTCCCGGCCAAGTGCAGACGGTGGGCGCCGCGCGGATCGAGGCCGTTCCCTCTTACAACACCAACAAGCCCAATCACCCCAAGAGCGCCGGCAACGTGGGCTTTATCCTCGAGATCGGCGGCCAGCGCATCTATCACGCCGGTGACACCGACCTGATCCCGGAGATGGCCGATATCGACTGTGACATTGCCCTCTTGCCCGTGGGCGGCACCTATACGATGGACGCCGAAGAGGCCGCCGAGGCGGTCGAACGCGTCAAACCCCAAATCGCCGTGCCCATGCACTGGGGCGGGATCGTGGGCACTCGTGAGGATGTGGAACGCTTCCAACGGCGCGTGGTCGAGCGGACGGCAGGGGAGGTGCAGGTGGTCGTGATGCAGATCGAGGCCTAGCGCCCATGTCCGATCTTGTCACCTTGGATGGCTCCTACGGCGAGGGCGGCGGCCAGATCGTTCGTACCGCGCTGGCCCTCTCGGCCCTATCCGGCGTGCCGGTGCGGATCGAAAACGTCCGCGCCGGCCGAGAGGAACCGGGGCTGCGCCCTCAACACCTGGCCGGCGTGCGCGCTATGGCCACGATCTGCCGGGCGAACGTGCGCGGCAACGAGTTGGGGGCGCGCACCCTTCTTTTCGAACCCACCATAGCCCCTCAGGCCGGCGAATATCGCTTCGATGTGGCCCGCCTCGGCGCCGAGGGGGGCGGTGGCAGCGCGGGCTCGGTGACCTTGCTCTTTCAGATGCTGTTTTTGCCGCTGGCCTTGGCCGAAGGCGATTCGCAGCTAACCCTTTTAGGCGGCACCCATGTGCGCTGGAGCCCACCCTATCAATATATCACCGAGGTCTATATGCCCACGGTCGAGCGCATCGGCTTTATGGCCCGCCTGGAGCTGGGACGTTGGGGGTTTTACCCGCGAGGCGGTGGGGAGATGATGGCTCACATCACCAGCGTGGGGCCAGAGCCGGAGGGTCTTCAGCCGCTGGTCTTGATGGAAAAAGGTCGCTTAGAGGAAGTATGGGGCATTTCGGCGGCCGCACACCTGCCCGAGCACGTCATCCAGCGCCAACGCGAACAGGCCATCCGACGATTGCGCGCCCGCCATATCAAGGCCGAGATCGAAGCCATTAACGCCCCTTCCATCGGGCCCGGAACGGTGCTCTTTTTACTGGCCCAATATGAGGAGCTCAACGCCGGGTTCACCGGCTATGGCCGAGTGCGCTACCCGGCCGAAAAGGTGGCCGACGATGCCGTCGATGCTTTTGAAGAACATCTCACCGGCCAACAAGCGGTCGATCCGCACTTGGCCGACCAATTGGTCCTGCCGTTGGCCTTGGTGCCGGGGACCTCTTCCTATACGACGACCTTGATCACTCGCCACCTGATCACCGTGGCCTGGGTGGTGGAGCAGATGCTCGAGCGCCAAGTGACGATCGAGGGTGCAGAGGGTCATCCGGGCACGGTGCACATCGCCTGAGGCGAGCCCTCAGTGATAGCGGATTACCCGGAAGCGATACAACCGATAGGGCTCG
>JACIWY010000480.1 GCA_014360745.1 Chloroflexota bacterium | reverse complement strand
CCTTTCGAGCGGCCAGCAGATGGCCCACGGCGACGTCCTCTACTGAAACAAAGTTGATCCCCCCGGCTGGAAAGGAAGGCACCCTTCCGCGAAGATAGGCCACGATGCGTTGGCCCGTGCTGCTAGGTTTGACATCGCCGACGCCCACTGGGGCACAGGGGTTCACCACCACGACAGGAAGGCCTCGTTCGGCACTTTCCAGCGCCAGTTGTTCCGCTTCCAACTTGGAGCGCGCATAAGGGCTGGCTCGTTCGATATTCTGGAAGCGGTCCGCTTCGGTGGGCAAACGCCCGGCCGGCCGCCCGATTGTGCCGATGGTGCTGGTATGCACGATACGTTGCGCGCCGGCTTCTTCCGCCGCGCGCAACACGTTGGCTGTGCCCCCGACGTTTACCTCAAACAGGCGCCCCTCGTCCTCGGCGCGCGTGCTATAGAATGCGGCCACATGATACACCTGCTCGCACCCCCTAAAAGCTCGCCGCAAGGAAGCCTCGTCGAGCAAATCGCCTTCCATCAGGGTGATCCGTGGATCGCGCAAATGGCGCACCTCGCTCCCCCGCCGCACCAAGCAGACCACCTGAGCGTCCTCGCGCAACAAGGCACGCACGACGGCCGCCCCTACAAACCCCGTCGCGCCGGTCACTACGGCTCGCATATTACCCCCTCCGAGCCTCCCAAGGGCCGGCCACTCGGCGCCAGGCCCGCCAGACAACGCGGCGCCAACGCCCCACACCAAGCCGGCTTGGCATGGGCACCGCGGCAAGCTCTCGCAAGCGGACGATCTGCGCTTGGACATCGCCGCCCTCCGCCGAGATTGTCCCCACCACGCTCTCCTCCAGCCGTTGACCGGGGTAGCGCTTCAGCGGCTGGACGCTCAACTCGACGCCCATCTGCGCCACCAAGCGGCCCACTTCCTCGATCATGGCCATCGTTTGGCCGGGCAGGCCGGTCATGGCGAACAGGCGCGGGGCGATGCCATAGCTTTGACAAGACGCAACCAGCGATATAAGGTGATCGCGGTAGCGGCGCGCGTCCCAGCCCGGCTGAAGGCGACCTAATCCGCGCAACAACCCCTCGTCCAATGTCTCCAGGCCAATTTTGACCCCAACGCAACCGGCCAGGCTCATCAAACGTAACAACCCGTCATCTAAATGTTCAGGCCGCGATTCGCACTCCCACAACAAGTTGCGCCACGGCGCAAGCTCGGGCCGACGCAGGATGCCCCGACAAATGGCTACCACGCGCGCCCGATCATGGGCAAAGGCCGGATCTCGAAAGACGATGCGGGGCGGCGCCAAGGTTTGTACCAGGTGGGCTAACTCGGCGATGACGCGCCCCGGCGAGCAAGCGCGAAAGCGTCGTCCCTGTGCCACGATATAAGGGCACCATCGGCATGTCCCCGTGCACCCTCTGCTGCTAAGCACCGTGAGATAAGGGTATTGGCGCCAGGGCAAGAGATCCCATGCCGGGTAGGGCAGGGCGTCCAGATCCTTTAACAAACCCTGCTCATCGTACCCCTCTGCGCCCAATGATCGCGCGGTGAGCCTCTGGGGCAGATTCGTCCCGCCCAAGAGGCGGCGCGCTGCAGCGACAAAGGCCAGCTCCGGTTCGCCTTCCAGCACGTGATCGGCGGCCAAAAGCCGATCACGCAGGTGGGCAACGCCGGCACCAAAGACGATGACAGGCACAGGGCGGGTTCCGTCCCCCTCCCGGCGCAAAGCGCGCAGAAAAGCCACATCGCCCTCGGCGGTGGCCCAAGAAACAAACACGCCAATGAGATCCGCCTGAGCCGCTCGCACCTGGATCAGACATTCCTGTATATCCGCTCCTCCGGCATGGCCTTGAGCCGGCGCGTCGATGACCTGAAGTGCATAGCCAGCCGCGCGCGCCGTCGCCGCTACGGTGGCGACGGTATGGGGCGGGTAACGAAAGCCACCCTCGCCGAAAGCGAGGCCCCCCAAGTTGGCTGCCCCCTCGTGGTTGGGCACGCTGCCGGGCAGGCCAGGGGGGACCACCAAGAGGATGCGAGGAACCCCCTCGGTCGGGCCTGCCCCCTCGGACCACTTACGAGATCGGGCGGAAACGGGCCCAGGGATATGGGTGTCCTCGGTCACGACAGGCGGGTCAACGTTCCGCGCTCCAAGGTAAACACCCGAATTTTGCTTCCCCCCTCGCCCTTTGTCTTGAAAGGGAACCGCCCGACAGACACAAGCCACCGACAGGCCGATAGGAGGGCGAATCCAGGTCTCCAGTCGGGCCAACAAGGGCGTGAGCTTGTTGTAGAGGCTATATTGCCCGGTGGGGATGATCTCGCGGCGCAGGATCCGACCGGTAAAGAACCAGCCGAAAATGGCTAGAAAATTCACATACCAATGGTCTTCGACGGCAAAACCATGCCTTTGCAACAGCGCCTCCAGCTCGCGCCAGGTATAGCGTCGCTGATGGCCGGTCGCCTCGTCGAGTCGGCCCCAAACCCATTTGACCACCGGCACCAGCAAGATCAAACGGCCGCCCTCCGGCAACAAGGCGCGCATATGGCGCAACGCAGCCTCGTCATCGTAAACATGTTCCAACACATGGGCGCAGACGACCGTATCCGGCCTCTCCTCAGCCAAGGCTTGGCTCTCAGGCCGGGTGATGTCACAGACGACCGCCCTAAAATTGGCGCGATCGCGAAAACGGTGGCGGATCTCCGCCACCATCTCGGGGGCCACGTCGATGCCCACAACCCGTTCGCGGGGCGTTCCCTTCTCGTCTTGCAGCAAGAACTGAGTGATATTGCCGATGGCGCAGCCTACATCGAGCACACGCTGGCCAATATAGGGCTCCAGGTTTTTGAAAAGCCATTCCAGATAGGCGTCGGCCTCGCCCAGGCGGCGTTGCTGTTCCAGCTCTATTTGCACATCGGCCTGGTTCCAAGCCGACGAGGTTCGGTTGTCGGGCCTTGGTCGAAGCACTTTTCCCGCCACGCTTCACG
>JACIWY010000048.1 GCA_014360745.1 Chloroflexota bacterium | reverse complement strand
AGGGGTTATCGGCAAAATGATCGTCGCTTTCTGAGCGAGAGGCGGGCCGGGTTGCCGGCCCGCCTTTTGTGCCGCACCTTGGCACTGAGGAACGGCAAAGGCGCTTGCCGAGAGCGCCAAGTTGGGGCAAGGGGTGAGTCATATGGACAATGGCCAAGATCTGTCTCAAAAGGCCCTAGAAGTGCACAGGCGCCTGTTGGATCATTACGGAGACCCCGAACGCAAGACTCGGCGACCCCCTCTGGACGAACTGGTGCTCACCATCCTTTCGCAGAACACCAACGACACCAATTCGGGGCGGGCCTGGCAATCGCTGCGCGAGCGCTTCCCCACTTGGGAGGCGGTGCGCCGGGCCGAAACTGACGAGGTGGCCAAGGCTATTCAAGTGGGCGGGTTGGCCCATATCAAGGCACCACGCATCCAAGCGATCCTGGCCAAGTTGGCGGAGGAGCGGGGGGCGCTTGACATGGGCTTCTTGCAGCACATGCCCCCGCAAGAAGCACGTCACTACCTGCTAAACCTGCCCGGCGTGGGCCCCAAAACGGCGGCCTGTGTGCTCCTTTTTTCCTTACACAAGCCCGCTTTGCCGGTGGATACCCACGTACATCGCGTCTCCTCGCGTCTCGGCCTCTTGCCCGCGCGAACGGGCGCCGAAAAGGCCCAAGACATCCTCGAAAAGCTGTTGCCCGTCGAGCTATATTATCCCTTCCATCTGAACATGATCCGCCATGGTCGCATGCTGTGTACGGCCAGGGCTCCCCAATGCCCGATATGCCCACTGCTCGACCTTTGCGATTACGCTCGATCGAAAGAGCGTACGACAAAAAGCTCATAGCCCTCGTGTCCCAAGATGCTGCAAAGCTTATGCGGCTGTCTTCAGATACCTCGGCACCCATTTGACGCCTGGCGAAGTCGGGCACAAACTTGGCCGTGAATTGACGGCCAATCATTTGCCCATCCTCAGATGGCGTAATTTCGTGGAAGGAGGCGTCTTCGGTGAGACACTGCCGGGTAGTGTTCGTGTTTGCGCTTCTTGCCACATGCCTCTTGGGATTGCGCCCTGCAAGGGCGGCGCCGAAAGATTATATTGTGCAGCCGGGCGATACCCTGGCCGGGATCGCCGCCGAGCTGCTGGGTGACGGCGGCCGTTATCTGGAGATCATGCAGCTTACCAACGAGAGGGCCCAGGTTGATAGCCGTTATCCGACGATTACCAATCCCGATATCCTCGAAGTGGGCTGGATGCTGGCCATCCCCACGGGCGCTGAGGCGACCGAGACAGCCACGATCGTCGATACCGTCGGCCCCGAAGCTACACCCAAGGGCACGCTCCGTTCCATTGCCAAAGTGGACGACCACACAATCAAATTGACCTTCTATCAGCCGCCGACGGCTTTGCTGGCGCAATTGGCCATGCCGGCGATGGGCATAGCCAGCCCCACAGCCATCCGCAAATGGCGCCGGGATTATCCTTTTCACCCGGTGGGCACCGGCCCTTATGTCTTTGAAGAGTGGATCCCCAACAACCGGCTTGTGCTGCGGGCCAACGAGGCGTATTGGGGGCCTCGGCCCAGGATCGAACGCGTCATCTATCGCGTCATCGCGGATCCGCGCGAGCGTCTGGCCGAGCTCCAGGCGGGCGCCGTCGATGTGGCCTATGACCTGGGCGCCGAGGAGGTCGAGGCAGCTCGTGTGGCCTCTCTTGTCGTCGAGTACATCCCACCGTTGACAGTGAGCTATCTAGCTATCAACCAGGATTGGGCAAACGCCGAGGGACAAAAACCGCTGCGCGATTTGCGTGTGCGCCAGGCCATCGCCCATGCCATTAACAAGGAAAATCTCGTCATGACCACTTATCGCGGGATGGGCATGCCGGCCAAGAGTTTTTTGCCGCCAGTGCTCTGGGGCCATAACCCACGTTACAGTGATTACGAGTACAATCCGGCGCGGGCCAGGGAGCTGCTGCGCGAGGCCGGTTACGGCAACGGGTTCAAAACCACCTTGTGGGTTATGTCCCTGCCGCGCGGGTACATGCCCGATCCGCCGGCGGTGGGCAGGGCCATCCAAGCCGATCTCCGCACGGTGGGGATCGAGGCAGAGATCATCCAACACGAGTGGGAAGTCTATTTGGACGGCGTGCTCAACCGTGGCGCACACGGGCTGTGCCTGTTGGGTTGGTTGGGGGGATATCCCGATCCCGATCACTATCTCTATACCCTTTTTACCGGCGCCGACAGACAGTTCGCCATCGGCCCGCCCGACGCCCGGCTCTACGACTTGGTAAGCCGCGCGCGTCGGGAAACCGATCTCGCCGCGCGGGAGGCAATCTATCAAGAGGCGGATGCCGTAGCTCATGGTGTAGTGCCCGGCGTGCCGCTGGTACATAACGGTGGCGTGGTGATCGCTCGACAGGAGCTAACGGGATTCAGCCCATCGCCGCTGTTCGATCTATGGGGAGCCGTGGTCGAAGCGCGAGAGGCGCTCACCGTAGCCCGTGGCGGAGACGCCCTGGGGCTGGATATGGCGGGCGAAGTGAACGGGTATTCGCTGGCGGTGGGCGCCCAAATCTATGAGGGGTTGGTGGCGTTTGAACCAGGGACGACGCGGGTCAAGCCGGCGTTGGCGGCAAGCTGGAGCGTCTCAGCGGATGGACGAGAGTGGACCTTCACGCTGCGCCAAGGGGTCCAATTCCACGACGGCATGGAGCTAGATGCCGATGCGGTATTGTTCAATATCGAGCGCATGTGGGATGAAAACCACCCATACCATCCCCAAAGGGGCAAGGGGTTCGATTTTTGGAGTTATTTCTTCGGGGGGCATAGGGGATAGCCCGGCAAGCAGGGCGGCCTCCAACCCGCGCTATCGCCCATAACTGAGCAAAAGCCAACAAATCGCCAACGCGACGAGGCCGAGGATGGCAGACATACAAACACCTCCGCAGTTCCTAAGCTATCGATACGCTGTTTGGCCCAAAACCTCGCCCAAGGCATAAGAGACGGCGAGGTTGCGAGGTTTATCCGATATGACGCAGAGGTGGGACGATTATTTCAGCTTGATGGACGGCCAGGCTGACATTTTGTTGACAAAAAGAAAACCCGGCGCCCATCGAGAAACGGGCGCCGGATCGAGAATGCCGTTATCGTCAGAGGATCTCATGTCCATAGATCTTCATCGGGGTGCAGTGGATGGCCCGATAGCCTTTGGCAGCATCTTGGGGAAGGGGAATGGAAGCCTCGTCGGGTTTATCCGAAATGCCGAAAATCAACACGCCGCGCTCGCCCATATAGCGCGCCACAGAGGCCACCTCGGCGGTGATGACGATCTCGTTAGAGAGCACCTGCTCTTCCTGGGCATCATCGGGCAACACATCCATGCGCGCCACGGTTTGAAAGTACTCATCGCGCCGGAACTTTTTAAAGGGGGTGGGATCTTCCATCTCGATGCCCTTGCGCACCTCGTCATGGGCAGCGCGCAGGCCGGGCGACATGCGCTCGCGACGGGCTTCGCACCATATCACCAGATCTTCCACACGGGTGAGGCGCCCCTCGCGCAATAGGGCCCATAATTCCTCCGGCGGGCATACTCCACCAAGGGCCATCAGGGAAATATAGGCCAAATAATCCTGATTATCGGCGGTAAAATGATGGTAGACCGGCTGGTTTAACGGATCGTACACCGCGCGAAAGGCGGCCTCATCGAACCCATCGCCGAGGGCATCCTGCATGGTCTGCCGCACTGCCGCCACTCTGGCAGCGTCGATCACTTTGTCGTTGCGCCCCCGAGCGCCCAGCGAGGTCTTGTCCAAATCGATGAGCAAGGCGGTGCGTTCATCACAAGGGAAATCGGCACAACGTACCCACCGCACATAGTCATCGAGATGTTCCCAACGATTGGCGATCATGAGCTCGCCGTCGAAGGTGTATTTGGGCTCCTCGGCCAGACGGTCGGCGCCGATAAAGCCCATGAGCGGCAAATAGCGGGCCATGTTGCGCGCCGCCGTGCCGTCGTTCATCAACGTATCGCCGATAAAGAGCAATCGCTCCAGAGGCGAGGCGACCCCTCGCGCCCACTGAACCTGTCTGAGGATATGATACAACACAGCCGCATACTCGGGCGTCGTCTTGCGCGGCACATAATAATGGTCGAGCCCCATTTCGGCCCATGAAGCGCGCAGGCCAGCCACCCTGGGATCCATCGGCTCCATGTTGCGATAGACCACCCAATCCGCCATCAAATCGGCCAGCGTCCCCCGTTTCCAGGTCATGAAAGCATCCCTCGCGCGATCATAAGTTCGGCGTTCAAGATCGATCCTCCGGCGGCTCCGCGAATGGTGTTATGTGAAAGGACGACGAACTTGAGATCCAACACTTCGCAAGGGCGTATGCGCCCGACGGTAATGGCCATGCCATGGCCCGCATCGCGATCGATGCGCGTCTGCGGACGATCGACTTCCTCGCGAACGATGATAGTTGGCTCGACGGCAGAGGGACAGCCCAGTTCGTAGGGTAGGCTGCGAAAGGCGCGCAGCGCCTCCACCGCCTCGGCGACCGTCGCCGGCCGTTCCAACTCGACGGAGATCGTCTCCAGATGGCCATCACGGGTCGCCACCCGGTTACAAGCCGGGCTAATGCGGATATCGGCAGGGATCACCCGTCCCTCTCGCGCGGAAAAGGTGCCCAGGAGCTTGAGGGGCTCTTTCACCAGCTTGTCCTCTTCGCCGGCGATATAAGGGATAACGTTATCCAGGATATCGAGCGAGGGCACACCCGGGTAGCCGGCGCCCGATAGGGCCTGCATGGTGGTGATCACCGCCCGGCGCAGGCCAAAGGCATCGTGTAAGGGCTTGAGCGCCAACACGGCCCCCACCGTGGAGCAGTTGGGATCGGTGACGATGAACCCCTTGTCCCAGCCACGCCGTTCGCGTTGGATGGCGATCAGCCCCAGGTGATCGGCGTTCACCTCTGGGATCAACAGGGGCACATCGGGGTCCATGCGGTGGGCGCTGGCATTGCTGAGCACGCCGTAACCCGCATCGGCGAAGCGCTCCTCCACCTCACGGGCCGTGGCAGAAGGCAGGGCAGAAAAGACCAATTCGCAATCAAGATCGGGCTCGCAAGGCTGGACGATCAGGTCTCGTACCGTTGCCGGGCAATCGACCGAGAGGCGCCAGGTGCAAGCGTCGCCATAGCGCTGGCCCACGGAACGCTCGGAGGCGGCCACGGCGGTGATCTCGAACCAAGGGTTGGCCTCTAACAACTGGATGAAACGCTGGCCCACGGCGCCGGTTGCGCCGAGGATACCGACGCGCACAGGACGTTCGGGTGATTGGCCTATTGAACTGCCCATCGTATCCATTCCCTTTAGATGGCATCTAGCCTGAACTGTCGATGGATGGCGCGCACCCCGTCATCGACATCGGTGTGGGCCACCACCAAGGAAAGATTGTATTCCGAGGAGCCCTGGGCGATGGAGAGGATATTGATCCCCTTCTCGGCCATGGCGCCGAACACCTGCGAGGCAATGCCGGGCTTACCGCGCATACCCGCGCCGACGACGGCGATGATCGCCGTTTCGTCTTGGCTGGTAACGGCATTGATGTCGCCGCGCATGATCTCTAGGGCGAACTCGGCCTCGACGCTTTGCACCACCGCCGGGCGATCCACCGTACGCACCACAAAGCAGATGCTCTGCTCAGACGAGGATTGGGTGATCATCAAGATGCTAGCCCCGCTGCGCGCCACAGCCGAAAAGGCGCGCCCGGCCACCCCCGGCACGCCCTGCATTCCCGGGCCGGCGATGGTAACCAGGCTGAGATCGCGGATGGCGGTGATACCCTTGATCAACGGCTCGGGCACCGCCTCGTTGGTGATGAGGGTGCCCGGATGCTGCGGATGGAAGGAATTGAGCACGCGCACCGGGATGTTTTTGGCCGACACGGGCTGGATGGTGCTGGGGTGCAGCACCTTGGCGCCGAAATAAGAGAGCTCGGCAACCTCGGCGTAGGAGATGGCCGGCAGAGTGCGTGCGTCGGGCACGATGCGTGGATCGGCGGTCATAACGCCATCCACATCAGTCCAGATCCACACCTCCTCAGCATCCAACGCGGCGCCAAGGATGGTGGCGGAAAAGTCGCTGCTGCCGCGCCCCAAGGTGGTGGGCACGCCGTCCACAGTAGCACCGATAAAGCCAGTGACCACTGGGACAATACCGTCCTCCAACAGCGGCACAATCCGACGCCGGACACGCTCCTGGGTCTCGACAAAGAGGGGGGTAGCACTGCCGAATTTACGGTCGGTGACAATGATCTCGGTGGCCTCAATCGTTTGTGCTTTGAGCCCCAGGCTGCGCATGGCTGCCGAGGCGATGCGGGCAGAGAGCCGCTCGCCCAAGCCCGAGACCACGTCCATACCGCGTAGGGTGAGCTCCCCCAATGTGTAGATACTCTGACAGAGCGTCTCCAGCCAGTTCAACAAGCTTTCAATCTCTGCGCGCAAGGCGCGGGCATGTTCGGCGTCGGCGACACATGTGGCGATGGCTTGCTCGTGGCGCTGTTGCAGTTCGTCGCGGATGAGGCGAAAGGTGACTTGATCGCCTGCGGCAGCCGTAGTGGCAGCGCGACGAAGAGCATCGGTGACGCCACTCATCGCCGAGACGACCACCACCGGCGTCGCATTACGACGCTCGAACACATCCGCTGTGATACGGGCCACGTTGGCAATGCGCTCGCCGGTGCCCACCGAGGTGCCGCCGAATTTCATGACGATCATGGTTTTTACCTCCGCGCAAAGAGGCAGTGGGAGAAACCGAATACCACACGCCCACGGGCGGCTAAAGCGATGGCCCATCCGCGCCGCGAACGAGACATTAGCGAAAATTATAATCAAGAAAACGGAGGAGCCAAACTTTATCGCCAAGAATTGGCCGGTTCGTGCCGTGCGCCCAAAACGCCGAGTCGAAGATTGATCGGGGGCTATAAAGGGACGAGCCTCATCAGGCGCCGCCCACTGCGTCTGATGAGGCTCATCAACCAAGGAGGAGAAGTAATGCTGTCCCTCATTTGTGAGGACAGCTACGTGCGCTAGATCGGAGAGGCCTGAACACCCTATGTCTCTGTCTCTTTCGATCTGACCCCAGTATACCATATCGGCGTCTCTGGTACATCCGCTGAATCGCCCAATTTGCTCTAGGCATTCTTGGCCAACCCTTCTAGGTATATTGGCGGTGCAACCTCCGCCAAAATGCGGTGTGTTCCCGCCCGTAACTCGGGCGCCCGTGCTGCGTCATGAATCGAGAGCACGAGCATCGTTTTAAGGGGGATGTTTTGCCCCCTGACTAGGCTCCGGCGTCGCCTTGTGGTAAACTGGCTTCCCCGGTCGACCGGCCAAGACGGCCGGTTGAGGCCGCTGACATCGACAGACATATGGCGAATTCAGCCTGTTTGGAAGGATGATACCTCTATGGCCGCGATACCCCCCACTCGCAGGAGCGCATTTTTCGTCGTATTGCTGATCTTGATTTTAGCGCTATGGGCTCTGAACCCGTTTCCCTCTTTGGCCGAGAACCCCGTACCCGTGCAGACTTTTTACGTCCCCTTGCCGGAGCAGCAAATCCGCGACGCCATGTTGACGCTGTACGCCGGCACCGGCTCCGAGATTCGCAGTGTCGTGGCTCTGGTGACGCTCTCAGACGAGACGATCGTCTATTACGATCATTGGGAGGATGGCGGCTACGAGATCGATATTTCGACTCCCAGACAGGCGGCCACGCAAATCTGGGGAGACGGCAACCCGGCCAACGGCGCCCCGCCGGGCTATCCCGCCGATTTGCTCAACTCCGGCGATATCATTGTCCTGGAAAACACCGTCGCGGCGGGGCCGCGCAACCCCAACGACCTTCGCGATCCCCATGATCCTACCAGTTACCCCTTCGATGGGGGCGACAAGATTGCCTCCAGCCGGGCGGTGGCGGTCACCCGCGCGGCCTGGCCCGTATATCCCGGGCCGGTCTTGGCCGGTGCGGTGGAGGTCTATCCCACTGCCGACTGGGGCACGTCATTTCGTATGCCTGTGGGTGAGGATACCCCCTCAGACGACATGTTCGAATTCGTGACGCTCCTGGTGATGGCTGCCAGCAACGGCACGAGGGTCACCATCGACTATAACCTGGACGGCTTGACGGACATCACAACGACGTTGAACGAGGGACAGAGCTATCTCCTGCCCGCCGACGTCCGGCCTCTGGCCGGCACCCGCGTGGACACCTCACAACCGGCGCAGGTGTACCTGATCACCGGCGATATCGAAGCCACCATGGAGACGCGCTGGTACGCCATCACCCCGCGCCCACAGTGGGGCTTCAGTTACTACAGCCCGGTAAGCACGCGCACCAGCAACCCCGACGACCGCACCGACGTGTTCCTGTACAACCCGAGGACATATGACATCCAGGTATCTTTTGACACCCTTTACGGCCAGAGCACTTTTACCGTGCCGGCACGGGGCGTGGCACGCCGGACGATCCCCGACGGCTCGGGGGCCCATTTTTACACCCAGAGCCGCGATCCCTTCTTTGCCATCGCCGCCATAGATGCCAATACCCCAGTGCCGGGCATCGACGACAACCTGTCGTTCGACTGGGGGTTCAGCCTGGTACCGGATCAACGCCTGGGCTCCAGGGCGTTGGTGAGTTGGGCGCCAGGCGCCGACATGTCGTCGCCCGTGTATCAGGGGCCGCAGCAAAACGGCAGTCCGGTATGGGTTACCCCGACGGAGCGGACGACGGTGTACGTCGATCTGGACGCCGACCCGACCACCGGCCCTCGCGTCGACCCCAACGGGCACCGTTATGACATGTCCTTTACCTTAAACGCGCTTGAACGGCAGCGCGTCTTTGATACGGCGGACGGCGATCAGACCGGCATGTTGCTCTATACCATCGATGGAGTACGGCTGGCCGTGGCCTGGGGAGAGGACCCTTCGACGGCCGGGACGGGCAACCCCTTCTTGGATCTGGGCACCACCGTGCCCCCCTTGCCCGATTTCGCCGCCGGCAAAGTGGCCACGCTAGCGGTGGACGCGGATGGCGACGGCGTGCCCAGCCCCGGCGACACACTGGCCTATACCGTGGCCATCCGCAACTTTAGTCGTGCCGAGCTGAAGGAGGTGTCCATCGTCGACGCCTTGCCGCAACACACCACCTACGTTCGTGGTTCCACCGGTTTTGACAACGGCATGACGTTGCAGCCGGTGCCCGACGACCTCTTTGGCACCCCCTTCCCACTGGATGAGGCGGGGTTGGCCCTGGGCACCATGCCCGGGGAAGGTATCTTTCAACTCACGTTTCAAGTGGTCGTCGATCCCTTCCCCCCTGCCGGCGTGGACCGGGTCGTCAACGTGGCCTATGTGACCGCCGAAGGGCGTACTGTGGCCGCCCGGGTCGAAACCCCCTTGCAGTATGCGCCGGGCCTGACGTTGAGCAAGACCGCCAGCGAGGACGTGGTCTATGCCGGGGATACGGTGACCTATCGCTTTGCCATCACCAACGTGGGCGACACCTATCTCAACGGCATCACCCTCAGCGACCCGGCCCTCGGCCTGACGTTGCCCGGCCCTGCCTTGTTGGCCCCGGGCGGCAGCACGGTCCTTTCTCACCAGGCACAGTTATCGAGCACCCTGCACAACACGGCCACCGTGCGCGCCAACCCCTGTGACGCCGCCGGCGCCGACCTGCCGGGCCTGGGCGATGTCACCGCCAGCGACGACGCCTTGGTCCGCGTCGTGGCGCCGGCCATCTCGCTCGCCAAGACGGCGAACCCGCGCGTTATCCTGGCCGGCACCGTCGTGCGCTACGACCTGACGGTGACGAACCCCGGCAACGCCCCCCTAAGCGATGTACGCCTCAGCGACGATCGTTGTTCCTCGCCGAGTTTTGAGGGAGGCGATGCCGATGGAGATGGCCTGCTGGATCCCGGCGAAACCTGGCGTTATACATGCAGCGCCGCGCCTAGGGTGGATACGGTGAACCGAGCCACGGTCAGCGCCCAGCCGAGCGATGAGAACGGCGCTCCCCTGCCCGGCATCGGGCGCGTGAGCGCTGAGGCCACGGCCACCGTCGACGTCGTGGCGCCGGGCATCGCCATGCGCAAAAGCGCGACGCCGACGATCCTCTATGCCGGCGATACCGTCACCTATCGCTGCCAGATCACCAACACCGGCGATGTGCCCTTGATCGACCTGGCCTTGGACGACTCGCAATGTCCAGACATGCGCTATCAATCGGGCGATACAGATGGAGACGGCAGGTTGGATCCCGGCGAAGCCTGGATCTTGAGCTGCGCCAGGCCGGTGATGGCCGATACCACCAACACCGCCCAGGTCAGCGCCCAGCCCGCCGACGGGGCCGGCGCTCCGCTCCTCGGCATCGGCCGCGTGTCGGCCCAAGATAGCGCCAGCGTCGATGTCGTCGCGCCGGCCATCGAGGTGGACAAGGAGGCAGCGCCGACGATCATCCGGCCCGGTGAAACGGTGACCTATACCGTACGCCTGAGCAACCCGGGCGATGTGCCCTTGGCCGATGTGCTGCTCGTCGACGATCAATGCGCCGCCATACGCCGCGTGACGGTGGACACCAACGGCCGCCTGGATCCGGGGGAAACGTGGACCTATCTGTGCAACGCCCGGCCTCAAACCGACGTGACCAACACCGCCCAGGCCAGCGGGCAGCCCGCCGACAGCTCAGGCCGGCCTCTGCCCGGCATCGGGCGGGTGTCGGATCGGGACACGGCTCAAGTGAATGTGATAGCGCCGCATATCGTCGTCTCCAAACGTGTCGGGCCGAGCCATGCACGCTCCGTCGTGGTGCTCCCTGGCCAGGAAGTTCTTTATACCATCTTGGTCACCAACACCGGCGACGTGCCCTTGGGCGATATTCAGGTGGTCGATGATCGGTGTGCGGGGCTGGGCTATCGGCAGGGCGATCAGGGCAGCGACGGACTCATGGGCCCAGGCGAGGTCTGGGAGTACACCTGCGCCGCACAGCCCAACGCCAGCGTCACCAATACGGTGCAGGCTAGCGGCCAGCCCAGTGATGCCGCCGGCAACGCGCTGCCGGGCGTCGGGCGGGTGTTCGACGCCGACAGCGCCTCGGTGCGCGTGATCCGACCGGGGATCTCGATCCGCAAAGTAGCCAGCCCGACGATCGTCTTGGCCGGTGAGACGGTGGCCTATACCTGCACCGTGACCAACACCGGCGATGTGCCTCTGCTCGATATTGCGCTGAGCGATGACCGTTGCCCGGCGATGGCCCTCTCGTCAGGAGATGGGAACCGCAACGGCCGGCTCGACGTGGGAGAGGTGTGGGTCTATACCTGCCGGGCCACATTGAACGCGGATACGACCAACATTGCCACCGTGAGCGGCCAGCCCGGCGATGAGCAGGGTCACGCCTTTGCCGGAATCGCCCGGGTGAGCGCCAGCGACAGCGCTTTCGTGGATGTGGTCGCGCCGGCTATCGCCATCGCCAAAGAAGCCACACCGACGGTGCTTTATGCCGGCGGGCGCGTCACCTACTCGCTGACGGTGGAGAACCCCGGCGACCTGCCCCTGGCCGATGTACAGCTCGTGGACGACCGCTGCGTCGAGGTTGAATATCTCGGCGGCGATGCCGATGCCGACGGCCTCCTCGACCCAGGCGAGATATGGCGCTACCGCTGCCTGAGCAGCCCCCAAGTGGATACGACCAACACCGCCCTGGTGAGCGGGCAGCCCAGCAACGATTCAGGAACCCCCCTGGCTGGGTTGGGCCGCGTCTCGGCCCAAGATTCGGCCGAGGTCGACGTGGTCGCGCCGGGCATCGCCCTGAGCAAGCGCGCCTCTCGTCCGGTCGTCACCGTCGGCAACTCGGTGACCTACACCTATTGGCTGACCAACACCGGCGACACGCCCTTGGCCGACCTAACCCTGCTCGACGACCACTGCGCCGGGGTGACCTATGTGCGCGGCGATCAGGATGACAACGGGCTTTTGGACGTCGGCGAAAGCTGGCGTTACCGTTGTGTGGCGTCTCTAAACGGCGACACCCTCAATATAGCCCGGGCCGGCGGCCAGCCAAGCGATGAGGCGGGTCGGCCCTTGCCCGGCATCGGGCGCGAGGTAGCTGAGGACAGCGCCTTTGTGCGCGTCATCGATCCGCGGATCGCCCTGTCCAAAGAGGCTCAGCCGCTCAGATTTTATGCCGGCGAGGTCGTGACCTATTCCTATCGCCTGAGCAACGAAGGCGATGTGCCTTTGCGCGACGTGACCTTGGTCGACGATACCTGTCCGGGCGTCGAATTTCTGGGCGGAGACGACGGAAACGAACTGCTCGATCCGACAGAGGTATGGCGTTATCGTTGCGTGCAGGCCATCCACATCGACACGGTGAACCGGGCCGATGCCAGCGGCCAGCCTTGTGAGCCCTCGGGCGAGCCCTTCCCGGGCATCGAGCCGGTCACGGCCACGGCGACGGCCGCCGTCGATGTCATCGAGCCCGAGTGCGTCGAGGTCTTTCCGCGCGAGGATTTTGAGGAGGAGTTGAGCACTCGCTGGTATACCTCGCCGAGGGTCACGCGCTCGACGACCCGCGCGCAGAGCGGCAGGTATAGCCTGCGCCTAGGTAACGGCATCCTCGATCGAGAAAAGGCCGTCGTGGCTTTTATCCTGCCCGATCAAACGACCCTCTTTACCCTGAATTTCTTCTGGTCGGTGGATTCGACCGAATACCAACGCGGGCAGGACCAACTCGTTTTCTTCCTGCAAAACGCCAATGGCGACATTATCGCCGAGGTGGCCAGGATCGACGCCATGGACCGCCGCATCGACTGGCAGCTCGTCTCGCGAGATCTGACGGCCTGGGCGGGTCAAGCCTATAGCCTGCTCATCGAATGCGTCACCAACAGCAGCCGGTCGAGCGTCTTTTACCTCGACAACCTGGAGTTGCGCCTCTGCAGCTACGCCCTGCCCTATGGCTGCGCGGTGTTGGATTACTACTTTCACGACGAGTTTTACGCACGCCAGCCGGAACAGTGGCAATACGATCTGGGCAGCGGGTCGTATCGCATCCAAGACTCGGTGATTACGCTGCGCCCGGAGGACGACGACGTCGATCGCTTCCCGGTCTTTTGGCGCAACGGCGCCTTTCCGCTGCGCGAGAATTTCCTCTTTGAGGCGCGTTTCCGCTTCACCAATATCACGCCCTACGGCACGACGATAGGCATCGGCAGCAAATACTATTACGGCGCCCGCTATCACGAAGGCTCCGAGCCTCCACCCGAGATCGAAAACATCCTCAGCATCCATCACCTGGATACCGATTTCTGGGTAGCGCTCATGGGCGAGAAGCTATGGCGCGGGGACTTGAACGATGAAAGCTGGCACACGGTGCAGCTCATCCGCCGCGAATACACCTGGATCCTCAAGGTAGACGGCGTCCAGGTGGGCGAGGTGCGTTCTACCCTGAACCCACGCAGCCTCTATTTCGGCAACCCGGCCATCGAGCGCTGGGACGGCGATTGGACCCACCTGGACGTGGACTATTTGCGGGTGACGGCCTGCATGGGCCGGGGGATCGTCAGGGTCTGGCAGCCTTTGGTGATAAACAGTCGCTGAAATAGCCATCGGGTGGCGAGCACTTTCTGCAGCACCAGTGCCCGCCACCC
>JACIWY010000479.1 GCA_014360745.1 Chloroflexota bacterium | reverse complement strand
CTGTTATCCTCGGAGCGATAACGTCGCGCGTTCCAGGCCAGCCCAAAGACGGCCCAGGACACACCCACACTGGCCATCACGATCAGGGCATGAAACAACAGATAATTATAGCGCGAGATCAACGCCAAGCCCGCCAGAACCGCCGCCCCGGCCACCAGGGCAACGAGAAGGGTTGCCCATCTTGGGACATGGCTGTCCTCTGATGAAGCAGCGTGCTCAGTGATCATCGCCTTGACTCCCCAGTTGCGCGAGGCTCCACGATTCCGGCTTTTGAAGGGCTCTCAACACAGGCCGCGGTGTTGTTATTGTAGGGCATTATAGCATAGCCGGCTCGCCCATCAAAGGTTAATGCGAAGCACCCCTAATGGGGTATGCGCTTGGAGCGCGGATGCCCCGCCCTCCAGCTTCGCGGGCAGAACCTCGTGCCTCGCTTGAACATGCGCTTGCCCCGATCTATCGGATTTGCCCGCCTTGCCCGAATATGTCATAATGTGGGCGTCGCTCTTTAACCTTGGTCGAATATCCTTTCCTCGGGAGCTTGGTGAAACCAGGCTGAGAGATCCCTGCCTCGTGCTATGGGATGTACCGATGAACCTGATCCGGGTAATGCCGGCGAAGGGAGGAAAAGGAACCTGTGCTTTCAGGAGCCGTCCCTCGTCGGGCGGCTCTTTTTATTGTTCGTTCACAGAAAGGGGGCCCTCGAGCATGAAGATCGACGCCGAAACCATCTGGGCGGATGTACTCAAGATCCGCGCACGCGCTCCTCTCGTCCATAACATTACCAACTATGTGGTCATGAACAGCAGCGCTAACGCCCTGCTGGCCCTCGGCGCCTCGCCGGTGATGGCCCACGCCGAGGAGGAAGTGGCCGATATGGTCAAGCTGGCCGGCGCTTTGGTGATCAACATCGGCACGTTGAGCCCTCGTTGGGTAGAGGCGATGGCCCGTGCTGCGCGCCAGGCCCACGCGTTGGGCATCCCCATCGTCCTGGACCCCGTCGGCGCCGGCGCCACCCCCTATCGCACCGAGACCACGCGACGTCTTATCGCCGAGACGCCGCCGACGATCCTGCGCGGCAATGCCTCCGAGATCATGGCCTTGGTCGCCGCCGAGGCGCTCACCAAAGGGGTGGATAGCACCGCCTCTTCCGATACGGCCCTGGAAGCCGCTAGGCAGCTCAGCCTGGCCCATGGCTGTACGGTCTGTGTCAGCGGCGCCACCGACTATGTGCTCGCCGAGGACACGCTCATCAGGGTACACAACGGCCATCCACTAATGCCCCGTGTAACCGGCCTCGGCTGCACGGCCTCGGCCCTTTGCGGGGCCTTTGCCGCCGTGAACGATTCCCCGCCGGCCGCCGCGGCCCACGCCATGGCCGTCTTGGGCATCGCCGGCGAGTTGGCCGCCGCTTGCTCGGCCGGGCCGGGCAGCTTGCAGGTCAACCTCTTGGATGCCCTTTACAATCTCAGCGCGGAACAGATCGCCGCGAGGTTGCAGCTGGAGGCATGAATATGGGCGAGCTCTATCTGGTCACCGACCGCGCATTGAGCTTGGGGCGCCCGCTGGAGGAGGTCGTCTTACAGGCGGTGCAAGGGGGCGCCGACATGGTACAGTTGCGCGAGAAAACGGCCTCCACGCGCTTCTTCATCGAAGAGGCGCTGCGCATCAAAAACTTGCTTGCACCCTACGGCGTGCCACTGATCATCAATGACAGGGTCGATGTGGCTCTGGCCACGGAAGCGGATGGCGTACATATCGGCCAAGAGGATATGCCCTACCCCCTGGCCCGCAAATTGCTGGGCCCCAAGGCGATCATCGGCCTTTCCGTGGAGACAATGGAACAGGTGCTAGAGGCCGAAGCCTACGACGTCGATTATCTCGGCGTAAGCCCTATTTTTGCCACCCCCACCAAGACCGACACCAAAGGCGAGTGGGGTCTTGATGGCTTGGCCGAGGTCAGGTGCGTCTCCAGGCACCGTCTGGTCGCCATCGGCGGGCTGAACGCGGCCAACGCCGCCGATGTCATCCGCGCCGGCGCCGACTGCATCGCCGTCGTCTCAGCCATCTGCTCGGCACCGGATCCCAAGGAGGCCGCGGCGACGCTGCGCGGCGTCATCCGCGCCGCCCTCGCCGAACGGGCCCGAACGCAGAAAGGGGCTTCTCATGAAAAGATACTATAGAGCGCTGACCATCGCCGGCTCGGACAGCGGGGGCGGCGCGGGCATTCAGGCCGATCTCAAGACCTTCTCCGCCTTGGGCTGTTATGGCATGTCGGTTATTACCGCCCTCACCGCCCAAAACACGGTGGCGGTCAAGTCGATCCATCCCGTCCCTCCGGAGTTCATTGCCGAACAGATCGACGCCGTCCTCGTCGATATCGGCGTGGATGCCATCAAGATCGGCATGTTACACTCGCGGGAGGTGATCCGGGTCGTGGCCGCACGTCTCCTTCATCATCGGGCTGGCCCTATCGTCCTCGACCCGGTGATGGTGGCCAAAAGCGGCGATCGCCTGTTGCAGGAGGAGGCGGTAGAGGCGCTGCGTTCGACTTTGATACCTCTGGCCACGGTCATCACCCCCAATTTGCCCGAGGCCTCGGTGCTGCTCGCCAGGCCCATTTCAGACCGGCAGAGCATGCAAGAGGCTTGCGTATCCCTAGCCGAGCTGGGGCCGCGAGCCGTTTTGCTCAAGGGCGGGCACTTGTCGGGGGCCTCTTGCATCGATATCCTCTATGACCGCCAAACTGGCACTTTTACCTTCCTCCAAGAAGAACGGGTGGAGACGAACAACACCCATGGCACCGGCTGTACCCTTTCCTCCGCCATCGCCGCCTACCTCGCCAGAGGATACGAGATCCAAGAGGCCGTTACCCAGGCCAAGCGATATATCACCGCGGCGATCAAAGCGGGGGCGGCGTATCAACTAGGACGGGGCCATGGCCCTGTGCACCATTTCTACGCCTTTTGGGAGTGAATGCTTATGACCT
>JACIWY010000478.1 GCA_014360745.1 Chloroflexota bacterium | reverse complement strand
CATCGCCCCTACATGGTACACCGCGCCCTGTTGGGCTCGCTCGAACGCTTTTTCGGCGTGCTCATCGAACACTATGCCGGCGCTTTTCCGCTATGGCTGGCGCCGGTTCAGGCGCGCGTGATCCCTATCGCCGATCGGCACACGCCCTACGCCCGCGAGGTGGCCGCCCGGCTCAAAGCGGCGGGGTTGGTGATCGAGGTGGACGAAGGCAGCGAGCGCATGAACGCCAAGATCCGCGCCGCCCAACTCGAGAAAATCCCCTACATGCTCGTCGTGGGCGATCGCGAGGCGCAAAACGGCACGGTCGCCGTCCGCCTGCGCACAGAAGAGGATCTCGGCGCGCTGCCGGTGGAGGAGTTTATCGCCCGCGCCAGGCAACTCATCGAGACGCGCAACAACACGGCGCTCTGACAAACGCGGGGGCATGTCACTTCCATGCCCCCGCCTACCTGGCCATCCCAAGCTCGCGCTAGAGCGCGTAATCGAGCACCACCTTGATCGTCTCCTCAGGGTGATCGTCGATGAACTGATAGGCCACCGGCGCCTCCAAGAAGGGGAAGCGCTGCGTCACCAACTGTTTCACCCGTACCTGCCCTCGCTCCAATAGCTCGATCGAGGTGCGTGAGATGCGCCGCCGATCCCACATGGGATGGTAGCGGCTGGGGCAGCCCCAAACGGCCATGCTGGAGACCAGTTGGAGCCGGTTGTGGTGCCATTCCTCCCCCAAACGCACCGGCGTGGCCCCACCTTGATAGTAGCCCAGCGTCACCACGGTGCCGCCCATGTGGGCGGTGCGCAGCGCACCCTGGAGCCCGGCATAGTGGCCGCTGGCTTCGATGACTACGTCAGCGCCATGGGGCGCATTCGGCCTGAACTTGAGCATCTCCGCGGGATCGCGCTCCGCCGGATCGATGACCTCGTCCGCGCCCAGGGCTTCGGCGGCCTGCCGCCGCTTGGCGATGGGGTCGACAGCCATAAGATAGCTGGCCCCGTTTAGCCGTGCGAGCTGCAAGGCGATAAGGCCGATGGCGCCCAACCCAAAGATGGCCACATGGTCGCCCACCTTGATCTGCGCATCGTGCACAGCGGCCAGGGCCACGCCGATGAGGGCGACCAAGACCCCCTCCTCAGGGGATACGCCGGGCGGCAGCACCTGCATGGGAATCTCTTTGCTTGCGTCTTCGTCCAGGTTCACCACCGTCGCCGTGCCATGGGGCGTGGCCGTGTGCACCAGATCGCCCACGCGCACCTCGCGCACCTCGCGGCCTACCTCTACGACCCGGCTGACCATCTCGTAGCCCAAACGCATGGGGCGAAAGCCCGGCTCTTCATTGGGCATGAACAGGCGATGCTCGCGATCGAAATGCTTTTCGGCAAAAGGCGCGGTGCCGCGATAAAGGTTCATCTCGGTGCCATGGCTGATGCCGCTGAGCACGCTGCGCAGGCGCACATCCCGCGGCCCCAGGAGCGGATCCGGAAGCTCGCGCAATTCAAAGGTCCGCGGCGCCGTCAAAAAATAGGCTTGGGACATGGCCTTCCTCCAGATTTCACGGGCTATTCAGCACCCATTGACACGCCTCGCTCACTTGGACCCAATACCCGTGCGCCGGCTCTAGTCGGGTTAACGTATTGGCCGCTCCCCCGCCCGGCACATAGGTGCGCCAAGGGGCAGAAGGATCACTGCCGTCATATTCGTTAATCAGCAACAACCGCTCGCCCAGGGGCGCAGCGGCGGCGGCCAGGTCTTGTCCCACAGCTAACGGATACCCCACCAGATTCCAACCCGGCAACAGCTCCAAGGTCACAGACGTGAGCGGGGCGCAACGCACTTGCCAATGTACATCGCTCAGAGCATGAATCCAAATCCCCTGCGTCTCGTTCAGCTCGTTCAATGTGCAGGCCCAAGGGATCTGCTCTTGATAAGAAAGCCAAGTTCCCCGGGCTGCGTCATACGCATAGGCTCGGTCGAAGCGGCCACTTATAGAGGCCAAAAGATCGCTCGTGCGCCGAGAGGCAGGACGCCCCGGCAAGGCGACCAAGTTCCAGCCAGCGCGCAAAGGCACCGTATAGATCTGCCCGGGATCGACCTGCAGGCGAACGATGCGCGTCGCCTTGGCCGGGATCGTCAGCGAGAAGCGCAGTTGGTTGTTAGCCACCCAAGGGCTCGGCGAAGCTCCGGTGAGCAACTCTTCTACCAGCGCAGAGTCGGTCAACGGCAAGCCCATGGCCGGCAGATCGACCTTGATCAAGGTATCTTGGCTCACATCGGTGGCGTTGCGCAGCGTCAGATAGAACGATTCGCCGCTGCCATAGCGTTCGATATAGACCAGCGCCGGCTTGTTGGTGCGCGCCTGTGTCACCGGCTCCCAACCCGCCTCGTTCAGGGCAACGATCAGGGGGATGTACTTTTTGAACAGGTCACGATCGCGCTCATACCACTCGGGCGTCGTCCAATAGTTGGTCACCCCTCCATCGTGGGTAAAGAAGGAGGGATAGATGCCGTAAAAGGCACAGTAGGCGAAATACTCCTCGACCATGGCCTTATTGAAGGCGGGCAGATCGCCATTTTGTAACACGCAGTAGGGCTTGCGATAGCTCATCGTGCGCCACAAATTGAGCAACGAGTCGTTATCGGGCAAAAAGCGCCCGTTTACCACCCAGCCCCGTTCGCTGCCCATGATATCGAAAAGATGAGCAGGGAAAGCATAGCGCAGCAAGGTGCTGTTGCCCATGACATAGCGATTCAGCGCGTGGACGTCGTTGGCGATCCATTTGACCAGCTCATAATTGGCGAAAATTTGCGGCAACACCGGGCGATGGGTGCGCGTATCGAACGTCAGAGGCAGATCGCTAAAACGGAAATGTTCGGCGCGATAATTGGCATAAAGGCCCTTGGTTTCAAAACAGTCGATATATTCGCCGTCCAGGATGCCCCATTCGGGGTGGCGATAGGGCTCTCTTTTGTTCTCGCTCCAGCTTTGGGTCGC
>JACIWY010000477.1 GCA_014360745.1 Chloroflexota bacterium | reverse complement strand
ACATTTTGCGATACGCGGCAGGCATGTGCCTGCCGCATGTCTCTGGCATCCCGAAGGGTGACCAGGTATCGACCGGCAGCTCTTTGAAGTATCCAGCCGGAGCGCGGGCGTCCTTGCCTACCTTGTTTAGCCGCGCACCACTTTTATTGCCCTTTGTATCGCCCCCTTTGCCCAGGCGCCCCAGGGAAGGTAGCGCGACGTCTGCGCGACATAACACATATATTTCGCGCCATGCACTCGTGCCAAAAAACGTTCTTCGCGCAGGATCAATCGGTGTAGCAACAAGCCCAACGCCAGGCCGAGCGCCGCCAGGGCCAGCATCCCCTGTAACAGAAAACCGCCAAGGAAAAATAAATCAAAGAACAAATAGATCGGATTGCGCATATGCCGATAGATCCCTGCCGTTACTAACGTGCCCGGATTCTCCATGTCGATGCCCAGCCGCCATGAGCTGCCCAGGTCATGCAGAGCGCGCCAAAAGAGCAGCAGGCCCGAAGCCTGCAGCAGCACTCCAGCACACTTGAACAAGCGGCCGGTCTCCAATCGCCAGCCCCAAGGGGACGGCAGCGCCATGAAGCTTGAAGGCAAAGCCCCGTCCAGAGCCAGCAGGATCCAGAGGTTCGTGCCGAGGAACACCAGCAAGGCGTCCAGGTTGTTCTCGCCATCGTGGATCGGCCCGAGGCGCAGCGGTCGGATGCCCTGCCGCCAGAGCGAGATCGTGCGCCACAACACGGCCAATAGAAACAGGGCCAGCGTCGCCACCTGAAACAGAGCAAAGGGGTTGATCATAAAGAATCCTCCCCCAAAGGATTCGGCCCGAACGCAGCGCGTTCGGGCCGAATTATGCCGCACCAGGGCCGTTTCGTCTAGCCGCGATTGGCGCGGCGCCCTTGCCCGGCCCACATCGGCTGCCCGTTCTCGTCACGTAACGTGATGCGGGCTCCATCGGCCAGGCGCGTGATCTCGGCCGCCTTGAATTCGCCGCCTTCCCAGAACCCACGCACAGCGATCTCGGCGCCCTTTTCCAGGGTAACCCATTGGCTCGTCAGCCAGCCGGGCCCCGTGCCCACCGGCACCAGTTGCCCGTCACGAAGCCTTAGCACCAGGTCGGGCTCGCCCGCCATGTCCTCCTCAACCAGCCCCTCGATCGTTTCCCAAACATGCTCCGTAGAGGCAGAGCGCCAGGCCGTGCCTCCGCGATAAGCTCGCCCGCGATCGGCCGCATTCCCCGCGTACCCGCGACCCGTCGGCGCTTCCTGCACTGCACGATATTCCCATCCGTGCCCGGCTACCTCGTTTGCGGCGTAGCGCTGTGTGCGTAGCGTGTGGATGCCTCCCAACGCCGTCACCACGATCGCGGCGCCCACCAATCCCAGCGCCAATGCCATTATCCCGATTAACGCGATCCTTTTCATCTTTTATCTCCTTGTTATGATGTTCTCGATCTACATCTATGCCCATCATAACCCCGGTTCATGGATCGCTCATGAACAAACTGTGGAGAAACCGTGTGCTCTAACGCTTCTGGGATGCAGCGCTCTGCTCCGCCCGGGTCGGCGGGTGAGGAGGCCCGCGCTCCCGCCGGGAAGATCCTCAGGTGCTTGAGCCCGCCTCGCAATCCGTCTACAATCCCTACAGTTTCTTTCGAGGTGCTCCGCATCGCCTTACCCCGGAGGAAAAAGATGGAGATGAACACCAAGCGATTCCTCGTGCGCCCAGGGGACACGGTATCCCTTGCCGATCACGATCCTGCCGAGACCGGCGGCCTGACCAAAAAGGAGGCCAAAGAGGCTCTAACCCAGCTTCGCCTGGAGCTCAACGAGCTCCAAGAGTTGCTCTATGCTTCTGAAGAACACGCCTTGCTCATCGTGCTGCAGGGCATGGACACGTCGGGCAAAGACGGCGTCATCAAACACGTGATCACCGCTTTTAATCCTCAAGGTTGCCAGGTGACCGGCTTCAAAGTGCCTACCAGTGAGGAATTGGCCCACGACTTTTTATGGCGCGTGCATCGCGCAGTGCCCCGGCGGGGCATGGTGGGCATCTTTAACCGTTCCCATTATGAGGACGTGGTCGTTGTGCGCGTTGAGGGGCTGGCTGCCGAGAAGGTGTGGCGCAAGCGCTATGGCATGATCAATGACTTTGAACGATTGCTGGCCGGGAACAATGTGGTTATCCGCAAGTTCTTTTTGCACATCTCTAAAGAAGAACAGCGGGATCGCTTGCAAGACCGCTTGAAGAATAAACGCGATCATTGGAAGTTCAGGGTGGGCGATCTCAAGGCGCGCGCCCGCTGGGATGACTATATGGCCGCCTATGAGGAGGCGCTCAGCCGTTGCAGCTTGGAGGAGGCGCCTTGGTATATCATCCCGGCGGATAAAAAGTGGTATCGCAACCTGGTTATCTCTCAGATCCTCGCCGAAACGTTGCGCAGCCTCGATATGAAGTGGCCCGCCCTGGAGCCCGGCGCCGAGGGGATCCAGATCATCTAACGCCGAAGGCCGGGCGGCACGGGCTGGTTCATGGGGGCGCGGGCCTCACGGCCCGCCTCTATGAAAGTGTGGCATACCATGCTTCCAAGCGGGGCACAATACGGCGCCAATCGTAGCGTTGTAGCGCCAGTTCGCGGGCGGCTTGGCCCAACGAGCGCCGCTTTTCCTCGTCCGCCAGCAGGCGCAGGACGGCATCGGCGAATTCCTTGGGGGCATCCACCACGAGAGCATGTTCCCCGGCCACCGCCTCGATCCCTTCGATGCCCAACGAAGTGGTCACCAGCGGCAACCCGGCCGCCATCGCTTCCAGGATTTTGAGCCGCGTCCCCCCGCCAATGCGTATCGGCACCACATAGACGTCGGCGCCCCCGAAGTAGGGCAAAATATCGGCTACATAGCCCGTGATCACGACCCCCGGGCTTCGGGCTATCTCTTGCAGCCGTCGATGAGGGCTCTTGCCCACCACGTAAAAGCGCGCCTCCGGCCTTTGCCTTACGATC
>JACIWY010000476.1 GCA_014360745.1 Chloroflexota bacterium | reverse complement strand
CGCGATGGGAACCGCTATATTCTCAACGGCGAAAAGATGTGGATCTCTTTGGCCGACGTGGCCGACCAATTTTTGATCTTTGCCTACACCGACAAATCACAACGGCACAGAGGGATCACCGCCTTTATCGTCGAACGCGAGTTTCCGGGTGTAGAGACGGCTACGATCCACGGGAAGTTGGGCGTCCGCGCAGGCAACACCGGCTCGATCTCCTTGCAAGACGTGCCGGTGCCCGTCGAGAATCGCCTCGGTGAGGAGGGCGAAGGCTTTAAAATCGCCATGAGCGCCCTGGACAATGGCCGCTACACGGTGGCCTGGGGGGCGGTGGGCCTGATTCGGGCCTGTCTGGAGGCCAGTGTGCGTTACGCCAACGAGCGCCAAGCCTTCGGCGTGCCTATAGGGCAGCACCAGTTGGTGCAACAGATGATCGCCCGCATGGTACAACGCCGCGACATAGGCGAGCTACTGTGCCTGAAAGCGGGTTGGCTCAAAAATCAGGGCATACGCAACACCCGTGAAGTGTCGCTGGCCAAATGGTACTGTTGCGACGCCGCTTTCGAGTCGGCAGCCGACGCCGTGCAGATCTACGGCGCCTATGGGTACTCGGATGAATACGACGTCGAGCGCTACCTGCGCAACAGCAAGGGCGCCGTCATCTACGAAGGTACGCGAGAGATCCATACCATCATGCAAGCTCAGTACGCGCTGGGTTATCGCGAGGATCGGCCGCTGCGTTGCGAACTGCCGGCCTATGACCCTGAGCTCTGGGAAGCTGAGGAATGACACGAGGATACAGCCGACAGCTTGGTTATTAGGAGGTTTCCCTTGCACGCTATCGTTTGCATCAAATCCGTTCCCGATACGACCGAGGTGCGCTTCAACCCGGAGACAAACACGCTGATGCGCGACGAGGTCGAATCGATCATCAACCCCTTTGACACCTATGCCATCGAGGAAGCGTTGCGCCTCAAAGAGGCGCACGGCGGCAAGGTAACGGTGTTGACCATGGGGCCGCCGCGAGCAGAAAAGGAGCTCAAAGAGGCTATCGCCATGGGATGCGACGAGGCCGTCTTTCTCTCCGCACGCGAATTCGCCGGCTCCGACACCTGGGCCACCGCCTATACGCTGGCCCAGGCCATCCGCAAGATCGGCGCATACGACATCATCCTCTGCGGCAAACAAGCCATCGATGGCGATACGGGGCAGGTGGGCCCAGGCATTGCCAACCAATTGGGCATACCTCAGTTAACGTACGTGTTCAAAATTCGCGAGATCTCGTTCGACGCCCGCTCCATCACTGTAGAGCGCTTGTTAGAAGAAGGGCGCGAGATCGTGCAGACCAAGCTGCCCGCCTTGTTGACCGTGGTCAAAGATATCAACCAACCGCGCTATCCGACCTTCCGTGGCATCCGTGCCGCCAGGCGGATGCAAATCCCCGTGTGGACGGCCCAAGACATCGATGCGGATCCTCAATATTTGGGCCTTGCCGGCTCTCCAACGCAAGTTGTACGTGTGTTCACCCCGCCCAAGCGCGAGGGCAAAGTGCAGATGATCACGGGCGATTCGCCGGAAGCGATGGCCAAAGTTCTCGTCGATAGGCTGTTGGCCGAAAAGATTGTATAGGAGAGAAAACTATGCCATTGTTGCTCATCGACAAACAAGCCTGCATCGGCTGCGGCGCCTGCGTCGATGTATGCCCCTTTGGCGCCCTCGACCTCGTCGAGGGTGTCGCCGTGGTGAACGAGAATTGTACGGCTTGCAGCGCTTGCATCGAGGTTTGCCCGACGAACGCCCTTAGCCTGCCCGAGAAGCCGGCCGCCGACCTCGAAACCCAAGCTTATCAAGGCGTCTGGGTATGGGTCGAACAATTCAATGGCCAGGCATCGAGCATCTCCTGGGAGATGATGGGCCAAGGGCGGATTCTGGCCGACCAACTAGGCACACCGCTTACGGCATGCGTCCTGGGCTATCGAGTGCAAAAGGTGGCGGAGCAAGCCATCGCCTATGGCGCCGATCGCGTCTTCCTGGCCGATCATCCTACCTTGCACGTCTACCGCACCGACCCTTATGCCCGCATCTTGGTGAAGCTGGCCCGTGAGTACAAACCGGAGATCTTTTTGCTCGGCGCCAGCTCGCGCGGACGAGACCTAGCCGGATCTGTGGCCACCCATTTGTACACCGGCTTGACGGCCGATTGCACCGGTCTGGAGATCGACCCGGAGACGCGCTTGTTGCGACAGACACGGCCGGCTTACGGCGGCAATATTATGGCCACCATCCTGACCCCGCGCCACCGCCCGCAGATGGCCACTGTGCGCCATCGGGTGTTTGAGGCTCCTCCCCCCGACCCCAAACGACAAGGGCAAATCGTGCCCGTACCGGTGACTCTTACGGAAGAGGATTTGGTCACCAAGGTGGTAGATTTTATCGTAGAGGCGGAGGAGGTCAACCTGGCCGATGCGCGCATCATCGTCGCCGGCGGCCGTGGAGTGGGCGGCCCTGAAGGGTTCGAACCGTTGCGCGAGTTGGCTCACGTTTTAGGGGGAGCGGTGGGCGCGTCGCGGGCGGCCGTGGACGCCGGTTGGATTCCCTATGCCCATCAGGTAGGGCAGACCGGACGCACCGTGCGCCCGGATCTCTATATCGCTTGCGGCATCTCGGGGGCGATTCAACACCGCGCGGGAATGTCCACCTCACGGGTGATCGTGGCCATAAACAAAGACCCCGAGGCACCGATCTTTGACCTGGCCACCTATGGTATCGTCGGCGACCTCTTTGAGGTGGTGCCGGCTTTAACTGAACAATTTCGCAAGAAGCTCAAACAATGAATCGCATCCGCATCAACGAAGCATGGTGCAAGCATTGCTACATCTGCGTGAGCGTTTGCCCGCGGTCGGTGTTGGCCATCGACTATGAGCGCCTTGTGCGAGGATATCACCCTGTATCTATCCAGGCGGAGGAGCGTTGTACTGCCTGCCGAAATTGTGAGCTGCTCTG
>JACIWY010000475.1 GCA_014360745.1 Chloroflexota bacterium | reverse complement strand
ATGCTCGACGAAACGCCGCCCGCCCGCGTGACGCTCCCCTCCGGTGAGGAGCGTGAAGTGCCGCTGGAGGAAGTGGCGCCACCAGTATTGAGCGAGGGCCTCGTCGATGATCTTTTTGTTCTCCGCCGCTTCCTCCCAAGGCACTTCGAAGGTATAGGCGCCATCGGGAAAGAAGCGTTTCATCACCGCGAACGCTTTGGGCCAATCGATCTCCACCCCGCCAGAGACCAACGAAGAGGAGTGCATGGCCTGCACCAACCGCTCGCCGCAGCGGGCGATTTCTTCGTGCAACGGCAGGCCACCTCGCGGCCAGGCGTTGTGCAAATAAACGCCGAAATAAGGGCTGCCCACCTCGTCGACCATGCGCAACAGGCTATCCAGTTCGCCAAAGCCGGTGGTGCTTGCCCAGATATTGGCCTCATAGCCGAAGCGCACTCCATACTGCTCGCCAGCCGAGGCCACATCCTTGAGCAGAGCCTTGCAATCCTCCCAGGAACCTTTGCTGGTGGCAAAGTGAACGAGGATGGTATGTGCCCCCAGTTGTTGGGCCAGCTTGGCATCCTCGGCCAGAAACTCGACACCGCGCCCCCACTCTTTGTAGGTCGGGTTAAAGACGGCGTAGGCCCAGGCCCAGTCTGCCGAAAGGGAGTAGATGGGCATGTTAAACTCTTGTGAGAGGGCCACGACCCCCTGACGCACCTCATCGCTCAGGAAAGTGACAAAGCCGTTGCGATCGGCACGCATACATAGTTCCAGCCCGTCGTAGCCGAGTTGGGAACCTTGCTCGAAAGCCCAGCGTAACGGATGGGCATCGCTGCCGCGCATGCGCTGCATCGAGGCTCGTATCGAGATCTTCATGACTTTCCCCCTTTTTATAAATGTTTACCAAAAATGCATCTCAAAAGTCGTCGTCAATGTCTGGGTTTGGCCCGTCTCCGCAGCCTTGTAACCGAGCTCGATGATCTCGATGACGTGCCGGGCGTGCTCGGCGCTGACGACGGGCTCCTTGCCGTTCAGCACGCAATCGACCATATGCATAATGTCGGAATAGACATGGCGCTCGGGCAATTCCAGGTGGGGGCCTGTCACAAAGGGCATAGCGCCGACCGGATGCTCCTCGCGATGGCCGTCGGGGATATCTCGCCCCCAGACTTGGAGCCCCGTGCGATCGTAGAGGATGGCGCCGCTGCTGCCGGAGAAGAAGCAGGAAGCAAAGGCGCGCGCCGGCCCGCTAAAGCTGTTGCTGCCGTAGACGAGGCAATACACATCGTCGCCGAAATCGAGCACCAGATGAGTGTTGTCATCCATCTCGACCGGGATCACCTCACCCTTGAACGAGCGTTCCTTCAGCCCGATGCCGGAAAAGCCGGTCACGCGCCGCGCCGGCCCCAGGATGCCGGTGATATTGTGCAAGGCATAGACACACATATCGTACATGGGGCCGCCGCCCGGTCGCCGATAATACCACGCCGGATTGACGTTGGAAAGCACGTCGTCACCGGCGCGGAATGTCTCGAATTCGTGCCCGCCGCCCGCCGTGCCCGTCTCGGCCCAGTAGAGTCGGCCGATCTCGCCGGAGGAGATGATCTCTTGGATGCGCTTAAAGGGCGCGGTGCGGCAGTTCCCCGGCGAGGCAACGACGACGACCCCCATCTTGCGCGCGGCCTCGATGACCTCGTCGGCCTCGGCTTTGGTGGTGGTCATGGTCTTGTTGAGATGGACATGTTTGCCGACGGCGATGGCTTTCATAGCCTGTTCGTAATGGACGCCGATGGGCGAGGCGATGGTCACGGCGTCGATGTCGGCGGCGAGCATCTGGTCATAATCCTCAAACCAGAGCGGGACGCCAAACTTTTCCGCCGTGGCCTTGGCCCGGCCTGGGATGGGGTCCATAACCGCCGTGAGCACGGCCCACTGCTTTGTGTCCTCCTGTACCAAATTAGGCAGCACCCCGCGCTGCGAGACGCTGCCACAGCCGGCGAGTCCTAGTTTAAGGGGATTGGACATGCATACCTCCAGGATGACGTCGCCCAATAGCCGGGCTTTATACCAGAAACTCCCATAACACACTGCCGTCCGCATCCGCCGGCACCGGCACACCCCAGGCCACGGCCAGCGTGGGCGTCACGCTGGTGATCAGCGTCGGGCGCGGTCGTTGAAAGCCACGGCGCACACCTGGGCCGGCCAATACGAAATAGGCATCGTCCAAATGGCTGCCCGCGTTGAGGCGTGGCCAATCCCAGGTGCCGGTTTCCTCTCGCGTGTGGGTGGCCCAGAACGCTTCCTTGTCGATTTCGGCCAGGGGATGGGGCTCCGCCGGCAGCATAAAGATGTCTCCGACGCGCTCGCCACCCACCCCCAGGCGGCCCGCAACCTCCATAGGCAGGACGGCGCGATAGAGATGGCGCCCGTCACCATCCGTCGTCGAGAGCAAGGTTTCGATGATCTCCTCGCGCAGTGCCGTATACTCTCGCGAAGCGGGCTCGATAATACCCTGAGGATCGCGTCCCTTGACGTTGAGATAGACGTAATGAGCCACAGCATAGGCTTTGCTACGCGACCAGTCGATGGCACCAGTCTGATCGCGGATCAGCCACCCCCTCTCGGCCAATAGGGCGTTGGCATCCACACGTTCGTTGAGTCCAGGCAGCATGGTGCCTCCGCCGTGATCGGATACCAACCCCACGATAGTATCAGGGCCGGCCACCTCCAACACGCGGGCGACGATCTCGTCGCCCCAGCTCATCAGGCGATCCCACATCGCCCAACCCTCGGCGGCGCGTTCCTCTTCATACATCGGGTGGCGCGGATCGATCATGTACATGGTCAGATGGTTGGTCCAATCGGGGCCGTGCCATTTGAGCATGAACAGATCCCACTCTTCCTTCCCTAGTATGGTAACCGCCGCGTTACGCTACTAATGGGTTAGGTATTCCTGTTTCTCGAAATAGGTGGCAATGTCCGAGGCCCCGCCCTGCACCACCTGTTGGCGAGAGCACTGGA
>JACIWY010000474.1 GCA_014360745.1 Chloroflexota bacterium | reverse complement strand
ATCGATACATCCCTCCCTCCGTGGCCAGCGTGCCCCCATTGTCTTAACGACACGGCATGGTGTCAAGTGAGCGGGGAATATCGCCTCGCCAGGGCCACGTTTGGGGCGCCCGTTGCCTTACGTTATAATCACGCGCCAAGCCTCGAACATTAGGCGCGACAAAGCGCAGGATACGCTCGCGGGAGGATGTTGTGACGCTGTCTCGGGATCACCCTCGCATCGCCCTGGCTATTGCGTTGGGGTTTGCCCTGTTGAGCACGCTGTACAGCCTTATCAACCCGATCCTCGAATCCCCCGATGAGGTGTATCATTACCCCTATATCAAACACCTGGCCGATGGCCAAGGGTTACCCATCCAGCGCTCGGATCAAGAGACGCTATGGGAACAGGAGGGGAGCCAGCCACCACTCTACTATGCGCTGGCGGCCTTGCTCACCTGGTGGATCGACACCGATGATCTTCCTATCATCCGCCGGCTGAACCCTCACGCGCGCATCGGCATCCCGCTGGCCGAGGACAACAAGAACATGGTTATCCACACCGAGCGGGAACGATGGCCATGGCGTGGGACCACGCTGGCCGTGCATCTGGTGCGCCTGTTCTCCGTCCTCATGGGCTCCGGCACGGTGTATTTTACTTATAAACTGGCGCTCGCGTTGTATCCCGATCGGCCCGCGCTGGCGATCGGGGCCATGGGCCTCAACGCCGCGATCCCCATGTTCCTGTTCATCAGCTCTTCGGTGAACAACGACAACCTCATCAACCTACTGGCGAGCGTTGTGGTGTGGCTGCTGATCCGCCGACTGGGGAATAAACGATTCGAATGGCGCTCACTGCCCCTGATAGGGGTGTTGGTCGGGCTAGCGTGTTTGAGCAAGCTCAGTGGACTGGCCCTGTTGCCCTTGAGCGCATTTGCCCTCGGTCTCGATCGGGCGTGGCGATTGGTGGGGCCAGGCCGATGCCCGCCGACACGGCGCGAGATAAGGCGCGAAATGGCCGCCTGGCTCCTGGAGATGACACTGGTGTGGAGCCTGGCGGCCTTGGTAGCCGGGTGGTGGTATGTACGCAATTGGCAGCTCTACGGCGATGCGACAGGCCTGAACAGAATGCTCGAAATCTTTGGGCGGCGCGCGAACAACCCCGGCGTGGGAGAATTGTGGAGCGAGTTCCAGGGTTTTCGTATCAGCTTCTGGGGCCTCTTTGGGGTGGTGAACGTCCTCATGCGCCCCTTGTGGGTGTATTATGTGTTGGATGGGATCAGCATTCTGGCGGCCGTAGGATTGGTGGGCTGGGCGGTAAAAGGTGTGCGCGCAAGGCGATCGGAGCGTATACCCGCCTTGCTCACACTGGCCGCATGGATCGGCGGGGCATCGATCTCGTTGCTACGTTGGACCTCGCTGACCAAAGCTTCCCAAGGGCGCTTGGTGTATCCGGCCATCTCGGCCATCTCGTTGTTCTTGGCGCTAGGGTTGTTGCAATGGGTGCCCCGGAAACATCGCGACCGCGTAGCGCCCTGGTTGGGCGCACCTTGGCTCTTGCTCTCGCTGATCGCCCCCCTGAGCGCAATAGCGCCGGCCTATGCACGCCCTCGAATATTGGCGGCGCACGAGATTCCTCCAAGCACGGCTCCCTATCATGCCACCTACGAAGACAAAGTACGCCTGATCGCCTACCAGATAGAACGCACCCCGACCTGTCCCGGGGAGGCGGTCGAGGTCAAGCTCTACTGGGAGTCGCTGGCACCCATAGAAGAGGACTTTTCCCTCTACATCCATCTCTTTGGTCGCCATGGGGCCAAGATCGGCCAGCGAGATAGCTATCATGGTGGAGGAAATTACCCGACCAGTCAGTGGTCGGTGGGCCAAATCATCACCGATCGTTACTTGGTGCCGGTCGATCCCCAGGCCGAGGGGCCGGTGGCGGCGGAGTTGGAAGTGGGATTATACCGCTTGGCGACTATGAAGAACCTGCCGGTGCGCGACGCGGCGGGCCAAGCTGTGGGCCGGCCGGTGATCACCAGGGTCAAGATCAACGGCCCAGCCAGATCCTTTACCCCCACGCAACGCCTGGAAGCAGATTTAGGCCATCGGGTTCAATTGATCGGCTACGACTTGTACGCAACCTCTTTGCGCCCTGGAGCCACAACGCCGCTAACCCTCTACTGGCTCGTTTTGGCCCCCCTGCCGCGCGATTATAACGTGTTCGTGCACGTATTGGATGAGGAAGGACGCATAGTGGGCCAAGGCGATGGCCCTCCGCTAGATGGCGACTATCCCACCTCTTTTTGGGGGCCGGGCGAGACGCTGGCCGACACACACCAGATCGCCATGCGCCCGGACGCCGGAAACGGCACGGCGCGCGTCCTGGTAGGCCTCTATCATCTGGAATCGGGGGAACGATTGCCGGTGTATCGAGTCGATGGGCAAATAGCCGGCGATGCTGTGATCTTGACCACCGTGTCCATCATGGACGGTTCGTAACGATGCGGATGCCGATATGACCCAAAAGGGGATAGCATTGCGCGATCTGTTCCTTGCCTTGCTCCTCGCCCTGGCTGCTTGGGCGCTGCGAGCCGTTGCGGCCACCACCTTTGTCACTTGGGACGAGCCCGCCTGGGTCTACCGGTCGATCCACTTCTGGCGCGCGCTCTGCGAAGGGCGCTGGGCCGATACGCTGCTCACCGGCCACCCAGGGGTGACGACCATGTGGGCAGGCGCGTTAAGCTTGGCCTGGCACCGCCATGTGACCGGCGCCATCTCGGCAACCCTCTGGCAACAGGCCGCGGCCCTACAAACCCTTCAAGTCCACGACCCCGAGACGATGCGCCTGCTGACGGCGTTGCTGCCCTACGCCAAGGGGGGCATCCCGCTGGCACACGCCTTGCTGATCGCCGTCCTCTATGTATTGCTCAGGCGCATATTGGCCCTCCGCGATGCTTTGGCGGCGGCGGCACTGGTCAGCTTCGATCCCTACTACTTGGGCCTGTCGAGAGTATTGCACATCGACGCT
>JACIWY010000473.1 GCA_014360745.1 Chloroflexota bacterium | reverse complement strand
GACGCTATGGCCATTTTAGATGCGGGCATTCGCTCCGCAGTCAGCGGCAAGCTAGAGTTGGTGGACAACGCCACCTGGTGCATCGGCTCGGCCTGAGGAGAAAAACGAACGCCAGGAAGACGCAACATCTTCTTATTCTCACCTAGTAGAGAAAGGACGCGCATGTTGAGAAAATATCGCCTTGGCATCATCGGCTTTGGGCACATGCACATCAACAACGTCGCCCAACTCTATGCCGCTCATCCGCAGGTGGAATGGGTCGGCTGCGCCGATACCGTCCCCATACGCCCCGAATTGCGCGTGGCCCGCTACACGCGCGAGTGGAATCGACAGAATCTGGTCTCCAAGCTGGGCATTCCGGCGGTTTATGAGGATTATCGCCGCTTTCTCGATGAGGCCAAGCCGGATATCGTCATCGTAACCTGTGAGAACGCTCAACATCCCGACGTGGTAGAGGCTTGCGCGGCAGCGAGCGCGCATGTCTGCGTAGAAAAGCCCATGGCATGTTCCCTATCCGATGCGTTGCGCATGGCCCGCGCCTGCCACATGGCCGGGACGACGATGATCGTGAACTGGCCGGCGACTTGGTCGCCCGCGCTGCGGCAGGCCAAGGCGCTCATCGACCAAGGGGTCATCGGGCGCGTGCTGGAGGTGCGCTATCGCGCGGGCCACAACGGCCCTCTGGGCGCGGGCGTAGGTCATGCCGGCGTGAACGAGGCCGCCGCCCCCATGACCGGGCCCGAAAAAGGGGCCACATGGTGGCATCAAAAAGCGGCCGGAGGTGGGGCCACCCTCGACTTTTGCTCCTATGGAGCCATGTTCTCACGTTGGGTCATCGGCGAGCCGGCCACAGCCGCTATCGGCTTGCGCGCCAATCTGAACAGCCACTATGGCGACGCCGATGACAACGGCATCCTGGTCGTGCGTTTCCCATCGGCTATGGCCTTGCTAGAGGGCACCTGGATCGTCCGCGATCACGGCGTGCCCACCGGGCCCATCGTGTATGGCAGCGAAGGAACACTGGTGATCGAGCGCCAGGGCGAGGAACAGGTGGTGCGCGTGTCGCGCGGTGGCGACGAGGGGACGATCTATACTCCCGAGCCCCTCCCCGATGGACGAACCAACGTGGCCGAGGAACTGATCCACCATCTGGATACCGGCGCCCCTCCTCATCCCACCTTGACGACGGAAAACAATCTGGAATATATGGCCATCTTGGACGCCGGTCTGCGCGCTTGCGAGAGCGGCACGCTGGAGCTGGTGGACAATGAGACATGGCGTATTGGGTAGGACAAGACCATGGGCAAAAAACTCCGAGTAGCTATCATCGGCGCAGGAATGATCGCCAATGCCGGACATATCCCGGCCTGGAAGAACCAAAAAGCCGCGGCCGAGATCGTGGGGGTATACAACCATCACCTTGAGCGAGCCCAAGCCACAGCGGCGCGCCACGGCATTCCTCACGCTTATGACGACCTGGCGCGCATGTTGGATGAACTGCGCCCCGACGTCGTCTCGGTGACGACGCCCAACATGGCCCACAAGCCACACACGATCCAAGCGCTGCAGGCTGGCGCGCATGTTGTCTGTGAAAAGCCCGTGGCCACCACCTATGCCGACGCTGTGGCCATGTTCGACGCCGCCCAAGCGGCGGGGCGCAAGCTCTTTGTAGCCCAGACGGGGCGCTTTACCGCCGACAGCATAGCGGCCAAAGAGATCGCCGATTCCGGCCAACTCGGCGAGGTCTATTACGCCGAGACCTCATCGTTGCGCCGGCGTGGCGTGCCCAAATGGGGCCGCTTCCACATGCGCGAGCATTCCGGCGGCGGGCCCTTGCTCGACATCGGCGTGCACGCGCTGGATTTGTTGTTATGGCTGATGGGCAATCCGCCAGTGATCGCCGCCAGTGGGCAGACCTACCTCAAACTGGCCCATCGCGAGGAGGGCCTGATCACCTCGTTGGCCGATAGCGGCGCGCCGGTGGGCGTCCACGACCCTCGCCCCTACGATCCAACAGAATACGACGTCGAAGACCTGGCCGCCGGTTTCTTGCGTTGCCAAAACGGCGCTACGGTGAGCATCAAGGCCAGTTGGGCGGCCAATGTCCCCGAGGGGATGGGAGGAACCTTTTTGTTGGGCACCGAAGGCGGCCTGCGATTACGCCCATTGCTCCTCGTGCGCAATATGGGCAGCTATCAGGTGGACATCACGCCCATCGTGCCCCGCGACCCCGACGTGCCCTTTTACGGGCACTGGCGGCTGATGGAGCACGTCGTGCGGGCGATACGCGAAGAAGAGGAGCCATCGGTAAAGCGCGAGGAAGCGCTAAACGTCATCCGCGCCCTGGAGGGATTGTACCGCTCCGCCGCAGAAGGCCGAGAGGTGGTACTGGAATAACACCGTTAAAACCCTACACCTCCCGCGACTTGTGTTTTCTTTTTGTGTCTTTTGTGTCACATAGTAGGAGGTCAATGTGGCATACCGCGTCGCCTTTGTCGCCGCCAAACAACCCGGCCGCGTGGCTTTGATGCAAGAGCTGGCTAAGGAGCATCCCAACCTCGAGGTCGAGACAATCGACCCTGATCTCCCCGAAGCGGAGCTGATCGAACGCTGCGGGGCGCACGAGTTCATCATCCTCGGCACGCGCGTCTCTCAACAGGTGCTGGAAGCCTGCCCCAAGCTGCGCTTTGTGCAATTGATGAGCGCGGGCTTTGACACTTTTGACGTGCCGGCCCTTCAGCGCCGAGGCGTGCAATTCGCCAACAGCTCAGCAGCCATCGCTCCAGCGGTGGCCGAACACACCATCACGTTGATGCTCGCCGTCAAACACCGGCTGATCGAGAGCTGGCAGAGCGTCCAACATCGGCGTTGGGCGGGGGAGGTACAGGCGGAACAGATCTCAGAGTTGAGCGGATCGACGGTGGGGCTAGTGGGGCTAGGCCATATCGGCCGTGAAGTGGCCAAACGATTGCAGGGTTGGGATATAGACCTTGTCTATTCCGACGTCGCCCAGGCGCCCG
>JACIWY010000472.1 GCA_014360745.1 Chloroflexota bacterium | reverse complement strand
CGCGCCGCAAAGGGGGAAGACCGGTGCCGATCGCTCGGCGAGCGATCCAGTCCGGCGCTGTCCCGCAACTGTAACGGCCTAACGAGGGCCGGAGCCAGATTACCCGCCTCTACCGCGAACCACAGAACCTTCGCGGAAAGGGGGTGGCGAGATGGGCAAGATGAGGAACGATCTGGCCCTTCCCCATGTCACGTGAGGGAAGGGCTTTTTGTTTTGGTCTAGGTGCCAGGAGGTATTTGAGCCGTGGACGAGCCTTGAAATGCCAACACTTGGCGCTTGGCATTCGGAAGTGCTTTTTGTGCCACTATTCTCAAGGAGAATGTTCAAAATATGCGCAAGCTTGTGTTATGCGGAAGCATTGCTTTTTTATTGGCCCTCATGGTGGGGCTGGTGGTATGGGCCGAGCCCACGCCGCAGGCCGTTCCTTCTGAGGTAGATCAGGCTATCGATCGGGCGCTGGCCTATCTGGCCACCCAGCAACTGCCCAACGGAGGGATCGATTCCTTCGGCATGGGCAACGCCGACCCCGCCGGCACGGCCAAGGCGGTCATGGCCGTGGCTGCGGCAGGGCGTTCGGCCAAATGGATAGCCCATGCGCAAACGGGGCTTACCCTGCTCGATTTCCTGGCCGCGCAGGCCATCACCTACACCCACGAGACGCCATATACCGACAGCGCCCACCTCTTTCCCATGCAAGCCGGCACCTTGTTGGCGGCCGTCGCCGCCGCCGATCAAGACCCCACTTCCTTCGGGGGCATGAACCTGCTGGAGCAGATCAGCGACACCTATATTGCCGCCACCGGCGCGTACAGCACGTCTGCCGCTGCCGGTTGGTTTAGCGGCGAGGCCACGCCCCTGAGCCAGGCTTGGGTGATCCTCGGCCTGGCCGCGGCGGGGCAGCCGGTGCCCATCTCGGCGACGAACTGGCTTATCGAGGCGCAAGAGGAGGACGGGAGTTGGGCTGCGGGCGACCCCGACACCACCGCCTTGGCTGTCGTCGCCCTTATTGGTAGTGGCAACGTCCAGCCCACCGACGCGCCCATCCAACGCGCCTTGGCCTGGTTCAAGGCCAACCAGTTACCCGGCGGCGGCTGGCGCCCCTCCTGGGATACAGACCCGGCCAATGCGAACAGCACCGGCATGGCCCTTCAGGCGTTGATGGCGGCGGGGTACGTGCCGCCCACGGCGAGCTGGTCGACGGCCCAAGGCGATCCCATTCAAGCGCTGCTCGGCCTGCAAAAGGGCGATGGACGCATCGGCGGCACCTATGCCAACGCTTATAGCACTGTGGATGCCATCGCCGGCTTGAGCGAGCGGCCCTTGTTCATGCTGGGGCGTGCGGCGCGTGTGCGGCGCGGCCTGGCCTGGATCAGCAAACAACAGAACGCCGATGGCTCGTGGTCCGGCTTCTCCGGGCCCGATGCCGGGGCGACGAGCGACGCTGTGCTGGCCTATGTGGCCGCGGGGTATGATCCCGATACGGTGATGATCCCCGGCGGGCTTTCGGCGACGGAATATCTCTCCGCTAACGTGGCCAGCTACGCTGCCCAGTCGGCCGATAGAGCCGGCAAGCTGGCCCTGACCGTGGTGGCTGTCGGCAAGGACCCGCGCCAATTCGGCGGGGTCGATCTAATCGATATGCTGATGAACACCTGGTATGACGCCGAGATCGGCGCTTTTGGCGTGCCTACCAACACCGTTCATCAGGCTTTTCCCATCCTGGCCCTGGCCGCGGCCGGCGAGCCGGTGCCGGTGAGCGCCACGCAGACCCTGTTGAGCTTGCAACAAGAGGACGGCGGCTGGAAATACGACACAAGCCCAGGGCCTTATAATCAGACCTACCCCACCTATACCGGCCTGGCCATCCAGGCGCTCGTCGCCGGCGGGGTGCCGACGAACAGCGCCGCCATCCAGAACGCCCTCGGCTTTATCCGCGCCCATCAGAAGGAGGATGGCGGTTGGGATGGGGCCAACGAGACCGCCTACGTTGTCCAGGGGCTGTTGGCCGCGCAGGAGGAACCCGATTCAGCCGCCTGGTGGGTGGAGGGACGCAGCCCCTACACCGCCTTGGCCGGCTACCAAAAGGTCGATGGCGCCATGGTCTGGCAGTGGTCCTGGCCGGAGGATAATGGCCTGGCCACCTGGCAAGGGCTTCAGGCGCTACAAGGGTTGTACTTCCCTTATGAACCGGCCGGGGCCTTGCGACCTTATGTCCCCGCTGATGCGGGGCTCGACCCCGACCGCCTGGTCGTGGCGGAGCCAAAGCTTCTCCTGGCCCCCCATGCGACGTTGATCCTGCCCTATGGGGGCGACCTGAATGGCTCGGCGGAGATCCAGGTGGCCTACAGGCCGGCTGGCGGCCAGGAATGGCTGGCCGCGCCGGTGATACACGGCAGCGGCGTCTTGACGGCTACGCTGTCGTTGCCCCTTGGGCAATATCAGGTACGGGCCGGCTACAGCGATGCAGAAGGGGTACAATACGGCGCCATGCTCAGCGACACGTTGGAGCTCGAGTTCACGCTAAGCCACATCGCTTTGCCCCTTGTCTCGAACCCTTGATAGGTAGATAGAGCGGCGGAGCTCTTGGCTCCGCCGCTTTGCAGGATGTAGAGCATGAGAGTTCGCCATCTTGCCCTGCTTCTTGTGCTGTTAGCTGCCCTGGGCGGAGCGGCGGAGCTGCCGGCTCTGGCCCAGGGGCCCAATCGAGTGGCGCTCGTCGTGCAACATGGCGACGGCACGGTCGTCACGCGCTGCGTCGAGTTCGACGAACCGTCGCTCACCGGCTACCAGATCCTGCTGCGCTCGGGGCTAGAGATCACCGCCTCCTCCGGCCCTCTTGGAACCGCTATATGCCGCATCGACGGCGAGGGATGTGATGCCGGGAACTGTTTTTGCCAGATGCCGGGCAGCTATTGGTCCTATTGGAACCTGGCGGACGGCGCCTGGCAATATTCGCCGTTGGGGGCCAGTGCGCGCCAAGTGCACAATGGCGATGTGGAGGGCTGGGCCTGGGGCGCGGGGAGCCCCCCA
>JACIWY010000471.1 GCA_014360745.1 Chloroflexota bacterium | reverse complement strand
GGAGCGCAAGAGGGCATACTCCTGCATTACACCACCAGCCATGAAGTGATGCCCATGGGCACACCCAGTGATATGGTGGGCTATGCCGCCGTGGCCTTTTGCTAAGCGCCGACGACTCGGTGATTGACATCACAGCACCCTTTTTAACCGCTATGTATCGATAGCTAGGTGACCCTTTGACCATGTCCTCCAACCCAACCATACCCGATATAGCGCCTCTTTACGCCATCGTCGCGGTGCAAACCCCCCTGACCAGACGCATCGCCAACGTCGAGGAAATACCCGATGACCCCGAAGACGAGGAGCACTTGACGCGGGCCTTTCACTATTCCGTGCCCGATCGATTTCGCCGAATCGTCCGTCTTGGCCAATTGGTCTGGGTGCCTTTTGGCCAACGTTACCTGCAGGGGATCATTATTGCCTTTGACGATGGATCGCCGGTCAAAGAAAACAAAGATATCGATCAGATCGTCGATGTCGAGCCGGTATTGTTGGAAACCCATATCGAGCTGGCCCACTGGATGAGCGAGCACTACCTGGCCCCTCTCGAGCGTGTGATTCAAACGATGCTCCCCCCCGGCGTCACCCAGGTAGTGGATATCGTAATAAGGTTGGCCCCCGACGCAACGCCGGGGAAAGCGACCCCGTCGCAGGTCAAATTGCTGCGTTTGCTACAGCAGAGAGGCTCGCTTGCCCTGGGGCAGATCCGCGCGGCAGGAATCGGCAAAAATTGGCGCAGCGTGGTCGACCAGGTGGTGAACCATGGTTGGGCCACCAAGCAGGCCGAAATCCGCCCGCCAGCCGTCAAGCCCAAATTAGAGGCGGTGATCCGGCTCAAACCCGATGCCCCGGCCAAGGCAATGCCCTCATCGCAAGCCCATAGACAAAAGGCCTTATTGGCCTATCTCCAAGAGCGCCATGAAGCAGGCGTGCGCTGGGTCTCTAAAGTTGAAGCCCAGCAGGCCAGTGGAGCCTCGGCCAGCACGGTGAACGCGCTGCTCGAAAGGGGCTTGATCGAGAGCGCCCAGCGCGAGATATGGCGCGATCCATTGGCCGGACGAAGCTTTGTGCCCATCCGTCCCCCACGGCTAACTTTGGCCCAAGAGGAGGCCTGGGAGATTATCCGTAAGGACCTGGAGGCCCCACAGGGGCGCCCCTTCCTTCTTCAGGGTGTCACCGGCAGCGGCAAGACCGAGATCTATCTCCGCGCCGTAGGCCATGTCTTGCGCCAGGGGCGGGGGGCCATCGTCCTGGTGCCCGAGATCGCCCTTACCCCACAGACGATCCGCCGTTTCGGGGCCCGTTTTGGCGATACCTTGGCCGTCATGCATAGTCGCCTCTCGCCCGGCGAACGCTTTGACCAGTGGCGTCGCATCCGCGCCGGTGATTTGCGCCTGGTGGTGGGCTCTCGCTCGGCGCTCTTTGCCCCCGTCTGCGACCTAGGCCTCATCGTCGTGGATGAGGAACATTCCGATTCGTACAAACAAGAGGCCACACCGCGCTATCACGCGCGCGATGTGGCCGTTGAGATGGCGCGGTTAAGCGGGGCGACCTTAATCCTGGGTAGCGCAACCCCCGACCTGGAATCGGCCTATCGCGCCGAGCAAGGCCACTATGTGCGCCTGCGCTTGCCCCAGCGCGTCATGGGCCACCGGCATATCGTCGAAGAGCAGGCCCGCCAGGTGCACCGTCAAGCAACCCGCTTTCATACAGTGGGGACAGGGGCAAGTGCAGATGATGAGGAAGCCCTCTACGCCGACCTACCGCCGGTCGAAGTAGTGGATATGCGCGCCGAGCTGCGCAGCGGCAATCGCTCCATCTTTTCCCGTTCGCTCAAGCGGGCTATGGACATCGCCTTGGCCGCAAACGAACAGATCATCCTCTTCCTTAACCGGCGCGGCTCGGCCACCTTTGTGAACTGCCGCGATTGCGGTCATGTGTTGCGCTGCCCACGCTGCGATTTGCCCCTCACCTATCACAGCACCGAGGACGACCTGATCTGCCATCACTGCAATTATGTCACCTTTTTGCCGCCCCAATGCCCCAATTGCTGGAGCGGACGCATTAAACTCTTTGGCATCGGCACGCAAAAGGTGGAGGAATTGGTCAAGGCAGCTTATCCCCAAGCCGAGGTGGTGCGCTGGGATCTGGATACCACCGGCGGCAAAGACGCCCATGAGGCGCTACTGGATCGCTTTATCCGTGGCGAAGCCGACATTATGATAGGCACGCAGATGATCACCAAGGGCCTGGACTTGCCGCGAGTCACGCTGGTGGGGGTGATCGCCGCCGACACCATGTTGCACCTGCCCGAGATGTACGCCTCAGAACGCACCTTCCAGCTTTTGACCCAGGTGGCCGGCCGCGCCGGGCGCAGCATTCTCGGCGGCAAGGTCATCATCCAGACCTACACCCCTCAACATCCGGCCATCCAGGCGGCCCGGCGGCATGACTATGACGCTTTTTACGCCCAAGAGATGGCCTTCCGGCGCGAGCACTGGTACCCGCCGCTGAGCAAGCTGGTGCGGTTGATCTATGTGCACCCCAACCCTCGACAGGCCGAAGAGCAAGCGCACCAACTCCACCGTCTGCTGAGCAACAAGATCGCCCGGCAGGGGCTCGCCGACGTGGACTTGATCGGCCCGGCGCCGGCCTTCTTCCAACGATTACGCGGCAAATATCGCTGGCAGCTCATCGTCCGCGGCAAGGATCCGAGCGCGCTACTGCGCGATCTTTATCTCCCGCTCGGCTGGCGGGTGGATGTGGATCCGGTGTCATTGCTCTAACGCGCAGTTGGGCTTTGGCCAGGACGTCGCATGAGTATAAGTCATCGGATGAGACCATAGGACCCTGGGGAATAATAACGGCTTTGGTTTCCCTAGGAGGTGATGCCCTAGTGGATTGGTTAACACGTATTGATCGGTCTGTCCAGGTTGCGGACAATGCCGGTACAGACCGACGTGGACAGCCAAGAGATACCGGGCTCGGCGCCGCATACGGCGCCGAGCCCGGCGGTGGGTCGCGTCCGGCACCC
>JACIWY010000470.1 GCA_014360745.1 Chloroflexota bacterium | reverse complement strand
CCATGGCGCGGCTACGGCGGAGGATGGCCGTTCTATCCCGATCGACGACACAATTCACCACATCAGTCGCTATATGTGGGATGCCTATATCTTTATGGGGGGTAGGGGAGCGCTGCTCTATTTCGACGATCCACACATCAAGAAGCTAATCGACGACATCAAGTTCAAGACCTTGGGCGCCGAGGGGATCGGGACGGCGTTGTTGGCTCTCGGCGGTGTCCTGAGTAAGGGCAAAAAAGTCACCGGCGATTATCACTTTGCGCCCATGATCGTCGAGCATGGCGCCGAGTACACAGGTACGCCATTGGAAATCGACGACAAGATTTATACCTTGCGTGAGCCGAATTATGCCGAGCAGTTTGCCAATGCCATCGCGCAAAAGTTAGAAAGCTAGACGCCACAGAGGAATCTAGAGACAAAAAGTAACCCGGCCTTGAAGCGCATTTCGTCGGCCCATCTTGCGTCCCGTCAGGGGCATGCGGTGGGCCGTTTTCTGTCCCAGATACGTTTGGCCCTAAGTGGCCCTGCCAGATGCTTGACAATCTGCGGCAAAGACGGGATGATGGTGGGCGGCTCAACGCCGCTTTTCATCTCATACCGCAGGAGGTTGTCATGACCGAACAGGAAATGCTTGAAGAACTGAAGCAATTCGATACCCCCTCGATCACCAACGTAGTGGCGACCTATCCGGGCAATCCACTCTGCTTGGGGTTGTACAACCCCTGGACGGAGAACTGGTATACGGATCAGACCATCCGTTGCATGTATCCGGAGCTGGGGCCGGTGGTGGGCTATGCCGTGACCGCCGTGTACGGCTTACCCGATCCCAACTTTTCGCGCTTGTCCTTTATGGACGTGTTGGCGGCGATCGACGCCTCCAAGAAGCCGGTGATTTTTGTCTTTCAGCAAAAGTTCCCGCCCGAGATTGCCGGCAAAGTGGGGCTTTCCGGGGGCAACATGACGACGGCGATGAAGGCTTTGGGGTGCGTGGGCGCTATCTCTAACGGCCCCTCACGGGATATTGACGAGATCCGGCCGATGAAGTTTCAGTACTTGCTCAGCGGGATCACGCCGGGACATGGCAACATGGCGGTGCATGCCGTGAACGTGCCGGTGCATGTGGCCGGGATGGACGTCGCGCCCGGTGAGATTATCCATATGGATGAAAACGGCGCGGTCAAGTTCCCGGCCGACAAACTGGAAGCGGTGCTTACCAACGTGCGCAAGCTGCGCGACGTCGAAGCAGAGCGCATGGCGCGCGTACAAAAGGCGAAATCGTTCGCCGAACTGCGCGCCATCATGAGCGGGCAGCCCTACGGCGATCAAGAGAAAAAGTGAGCGGCCTTTTTAGGTTACGCTGACCGCCTCGCCGCGGCGGAATTGGCTCATGTACAGATTATAGTAAAACCCTTGCCGGGCCAATAGCTCTTCGTGGGTGCCCCGTTCGATGATCTGGCCCTCGTGGATGACCAGTACCACGTCGGCGTTACGAATGGTGCTCAGCCGGTGGGCAATGACAAAGCTGGTGCGTCCCTCCATGAGGCGCAGCAGGGCTTCCTGAATGTGGGCCTCTGTGCGGGTGTCGACACTGGAAGTGGCCTCGTCGAGGATGAGGATGCGCGGGTCGGCGACCACGGCGCGGGCGATGGCCAAAAGTTGGCGCTGGCCCTGGCTGAGGTTAGAGCCCCGCTCGGAAAGGATGGTATAGTATCCATCGGGGAGGCGGGTGATAAAGCCGTGCGCATTGGCCAACTTGGCCGCGGCGATGCACTCTTGATCGCTGGCGTCGAGTCGCCCGTAACGGATGTTCTCTAAAACTGAGACGCCAAACAGAAATGTGTCTTGCAGGACGATCCCAAGTTGACGGCGCAGATCGTTCTTGCGCACCGAGCGAATGTCGTGACCGTCGACGCGGATCGTCCCTGCCTGAAGGTCGTAAAAGCGGCCGAGCAGGTTGACAATGGTGGTTTTGCCGGCGCCGGTGGGCCCGACGAGCGCTATCGTCTGGCCGGGCCTGGCGTGCAAAGAGACATCGCGTAGCACGGGCACGCCGGGCACATAGGCAAAGTGCACCTTATCGAACTCGACTTCTCCGACGATGCGCGGCAGCTCGATGGCATCGGGGGCGTCGGCGATCTCGGGGCGTTCGTCGAGGATTTCAAAGATGCGTTCTGCGCCGGCCAGGGCGGATTGAATCGAGTTGTAAAGGTCGGCGAGCTGGCGGAGGGGCTGAGCGAAACGGCGCGCGTAGCTGATAAAGGTGGCGATGATACCCACCGTGACCAGACCACGCAGGGCGAGCGCGCCGCCCAAGCCGGCTACAACGGCAATATCCAAGTCGGCCAGGATGCCCATGAGGGGCGGGATAAGAAAAGCGAAGGTCTGGGCTTGAATGGCGGCGTCGCGGGCGGCGATGTTGGCCGCTTCGAAACGCTGGATGGTAGCTTCTTGGCGCCCAAAAGCCAGGACGACGCGCTGGCCGCTGAGGGTTTCCTCCATCATCCCGTTAAGCTGGCCCAAGCGAGCCTGCAAATCGCGAAATCCGCCTCGGGTGCGTTTGCCGACTGCGACGGTCAAGAGCACCATCAAGGGCAAGACGAGTAGGCTGCCCAGCGTAAGCCAAATATTGAGCAGGAACATGGTGACCAGGATGGCGCCAAGGGTCAATAAGCTAGTGAGCATCTGCGCGCCGCTTTGGGTGAGAAAGCGGTTGATCGTGTCGATATCATTGGTCAGCCTGCTCATCAGCTCCCCGCTGGGACGTCGGTCAAAGAAGCTGAGCGAGAGGCTTTGCAAATGATCGAATAGCTCCTGACGCAACTGGCGCAAAGCGCGTTGCCCCACAGAGGCCATAGCTACGCCTTCGCCAACTTGGACGGCCCAAGCGCCGAGATAAGCAGCGGACATGAGCAGAACGTAGCGCAAAAGCTGCTCGCCATCCAGTTTGTCGCCGGGGCGAGCTACCGCTGCCAAGACGTCCACGGCCTTGCCCAACAGGAGCGGCCCCACCAAGGTGAGCAAGGTGGAGGCTACGACGAGAAGGCCCACTATCGCCAG
>JACIWY010000047.1 GCA_014360745.1 Chloroflexota bacterium | reverse complement strand
GCCCTCGTCCTGCCCGCGGGCGGTTACCAGAAGGACCGGGATTTTGGCCAATGTCGGGTCGTCGGCCATGTGATCCAGTACATCCAGCCCCCCGACTTGGGGCATGATCAAGTCCAAGATCACCAAGTCGGGATGGTGGGTTTTGAGCATCTCCAAAGCCTCGGCGCCGTTGTAAGCTTCCAAAAATCCCTCGCGTGGCACCATATCCTGTAACATGCGACGGAACATGCGCGCCAGGTCGGGGTCATCGTCGGCGATGAGGATGCTCTGCACAGGGCGGCCCAGTTGCTCGATGGCACGCCGCAATTGTTGTCGAGATACCGGTTTGATCAGCAAATCGTTCGCGCCATAGGCCGCGGCAGTTTTGCGATTGCTGGGGAGGTTGCAACGCACCAACGGCAATCCCTCGGGCACCGGCCCTATCTCCTCGTCTATGTCGGCCAGCACCGCCACCGGGCATAATTCGGCGGCCAATGCTTGCACGTCGGCCCAGGATGACGCTATCTCCAAATGGAGTTCGGGGAGATACCGTTGTAGCGCTTGTACGGCCTGGGGATCGTCATGCCGCACGATGACGATCCGCTTTGCGCCGGCGACGGGGGTCAATAGGCGGCTGCGAATAAGCCGCGCTGGCGATGTCTCGGCTTTTGTCTTGTCGGGCAGGGTGAACCAAAAGGTAGTCCCCTGGCCCAGGGTGCTTTCGACGCCCATGCGCCCACCTTGTAATTCGACTAGGCGCTTGCTGATCGGCAACCCAAGGCCCGTTCCGCTATGCCAGGTGGATAAGGGCTGTTCGGTGGTGCGGAACTCTTGGAATATCTTGGGCAGGTCGGCCTCGGCAATGCCGCGCCCCGTGTCCGAGACCTCGACGCGCAGCTCGCCGACGCCATTCGACACTCGCAACCGGATGTACCCGTATTCGGTGAAGCGGGCCGCGTTCACTAACAGGTTGAGCAATACCTGGCGAATGCGCAAGGGATCTATCCAGGCTTTGGGCAGATTGGGCGGAATGTCTACCTGTAACTGTAAGCCCTTGGCTTCGATATAGTCTCGCACCATGGCCAGGGCTTGGTGACAAAGATCTGCCAAGTCGGTCTCCTCAGGTGCCAAGGCCATTTTCCCCGCGTCGATGCGCGCCATATCCAACACGTCGTCCACCAAGGCGAGGAGATGCTGTGCGTTGCGATGCACGGCATTGAGGTCACTGCGGTAGGGGGCGGGGATCTCGATACCGCCGTAGCTTTGGGGCGAGGTGATCATCATTTCGGTAAAGCCGATGATCAGGTTCAGGGGTGTACGCAGTTCGTGACTGACGTTGGTGGCGAATTCGGCTCGGAAGCGCTCCGCTTCATCGGCGCGGCGCCAGGCGGCCACCAAGGCGGCGTTGGCGCGCTCCAGGCGGTAATAGGCCTGATCCAGATCTTTGACCATGCGCGCCAACTGGGCGCGATGTTCTCGGGCGCTTTCCATGTTGCGCCGTGCCTGCTCAAAACTATACAGTGACCATTGCGTGACCGTGTAGAGAGCGCGGCTGGCCGACCAGCCCAAAAGGCCAGTGAGGGCTCCACCTATTCCGACTGCTATGACATAGCCGGCGGGGAGCATAGAAGGCCACGGCCCATACCGGAGGAAAAGGCAGGCGCCGAGCACTCCCGCTTCGGAGGCAAGCGCGCTGTGGCCTCCGGTGGTGAGCACGGCGATGAGGGGCAGGAGCGCGTAGAGAAAGGCTATCTCGGGCTGCCCAAAGGCCCACAAAGACACCCCGATCGCTGCCAACAAGCCGATCTGCCAGACCGCCTGGGCCCACAAGAGATGTTCATCGGTCAGGCGCCAAGCAAGCCCGGCGGCCAAGCCCAGGATGGCGCTGATCGCCCATACTTGAGGGCCGATCGTGGTCGGCCAACTGATCGTCGCCACAAAGTGCCACAACAGATAGATGCTGCCCATCCCCGCGATGAGATGACGCAGGGTCGTGCGCGATAATTCGGAGGCTGTGCGCAGGAATTCTTGGTCGCGCACAGTTGAGGCCATTTTGTCGACCCCAGAAGGAGTGGACGACAAAGAAGCATCGATTTCCGGTGCCCAATCGCCGAGATGCAACATGGCTTCATGTCCTTAACAATCGAGCCAGATAGATGGTAGATGTCTTCAACCCTCGCGGGCCAACACCTGGCCCGGGCGCGCGCCGGTGTGCTGGCCATCGCGGATCACCAGGCAGCCGTTGACCAGCAGATGATGAATGCCTACGGCGTATTGATGCGGATCGCGATAAGTGGCCTGGTCGCTTACCGTGTCGGGGTCGAATATCACGATATCGGCCCAATAGCCGGGGCGCAGCAGGCCGCGATCGCGCCAACGCAGTTTCTGCGCCGGGAGACCGGACATTTTGCGTACCGCTTCCTCTAGGGAAAGGATGCCCATCTCGCGCACAAAACGGCCGAGGACGCGCGGGAAGGTGCCATAGTTGCGCGGGTGGGGCTTGCCCTGCGACAGAGGGCCATGGGTTGCCGCGCCGCCGGCGTCGGTGCCGATCATCATCCACGGCACGCGGAGCTGACGGATCAGGTTCTCCTCCGTGGCGTAATGGCTGATCATGCTGATCTGCAGCTCGGTCTCTTGCAAGGCGTCGAAAACCCATTCATGAGGGCTTTTCCCCGCTGCCTCGGCCAGTTCGGCGACGGTGTACCCTTCATAAGCGCGGTTGCGCGGCGAGGTGGCGATGAGCACCTTGTCCCATTCAGAGCCGCGGAAAAAGCCGATGCGCTCCATATCGCGGGACATACGCCGGCGTATCTCGATGTCGGCCAAGCGGGCGAGCGTGGCCTCCTTGCCGCCTTCCTGGGCCCACTCGGGCAACATGCTCTTGAGGCTCGAGGACCCGGCCAGGTAAGGGTACATGTCGGCGCTTATGTCGAGCCCCTGAGCGCGGGCGTCGTCGATGAGGGCCAGGGCCTGCTCGGCTTTGCCCCAATTCTGGCGGCCGGCGGCCTTAAAGTGGGCGATTTCCACCGAGGCGCCGGTCTCGCGGCCGATGCGGATGGCCTCGGCCACGGCATCGAGCAACGTATCGGCTTCGCCACGGATATGAGAAAAATAGTAGCCGCCTCGCTCGCCGACGGGCTTGGTGAGGGCGATGATCTCCTCGGTAGAGGCGTAGGAACCTGGAGGATAGATCAAGCCGGTGGAGATGCCGACGGCGCCTTCGTCCATGGCACGGCGGACCCACTCTTGCATCTCGGCCACTTGTTCTGCGGTGGGCTCGGCGGCGGAAAAGGCCATCACCGCTTGGCGCACGGTGCTTTGGCCGACCAGGGGGACGGCGTTGATCGAGGTGCCGACCTCGCGCAGCGTGTCCAGATAACTGGCGAAGGAGCTCCAGCGTTCCCAAGGGAGGGGCAGATCGTCGGAGCGTTGCGCGGCGAGGACGATCTCGCGGGTGCGCTCTGAAAGGGGGGCCGGGCTGGAGCCGCACTGACCGATGACGACGGTGGCGATGCCCTGATGGGCAAGGCTGTCGGCGGTGGGCAGAATCGGCAGGGTGCGATCGGCGTGAGAGTGCATATCCACAAAACCGGGGGCTACGATGAGGTTGGAAGCATCGATAAGGACGCCGGCCTTCTTAGCCAGGCCGGGTTCTACAGCCTGTACGCGCCCGCCGGAGATGGCCACATCGGCACGGCGTCTCGGGGCGCCGCTGCCGTCAATCACGACGCCGTTGCGGATCAAGATGTCGAACATCTTTCCTCCTGCTCTTTGATACGGTAAAGGGCGCAAATCCGTTCGTTACAAGCACTCTAGCATATGGGGGCGGGTCTGTCCAAGTATGGTTTGTCCAATTCGTCGGCTTGTTCGCCCTTGAGAAGCGATGATAGCGCCTCCGCGACATCGAGAAGGGCCATGTCGGCGCCCCTTCGTCCGATGATCTGGGCGCCCACGGGCAGGCCGCTATGGGTGCGGCCCACGGGCAGTACAACAGCCGGGTGCCCGGTGACGTTGATCGGCGTGGTAAAAGACATGGTGGCTTGATAGTAGTTGATCCGCTCACCGTTGCTCAGGAATAGAGAGGCGGTGTAAAGGGGCAATGGACCGGGCAAGGCACGCGGGGTATGGGGAAAGGCCGCTATAGGAGCTACGGGCAGCAGCCAGGCGTCCCAATCGGCTAGAAAGTGATCCAGGGCAGCGATGAGTGCATAACGGTCGCGCTCCGCGGCGATATAATGTGAGACGTTCAAGTCGGCTGCGCGGAGAAACTCGGCCCCACCCGGGGCGCTTCGCACGAGTGGCAATCCGCTTAGCAGCGGCATGGCCAGACGCAACCAGGCGGGGAAGGCGTTGGCGAGGATGCTGCCAAAGAGGCGCGCCCAAACCCGCCATGCTGTGGGCAGATCGATGGGGGGTGTGGCCAAACCCACCTGGCAGCCTGCGGCGTGCAGGCGCTGGACAAAGGCCTCTAGGACATCGGCGACCTCGGGATCGATAGGTACATCGGCCAGCGTGGGAGACCAAGCGATGCGCAGGTCGCGGAGAGAACGCGGCATAGGCTCCCCCAGGGGCAGGCAGGTGATATCCGCCTCATTCTCACAAGGGCCGGCGACGGTTTGTAGCCAGAGGCGCAAGTCGGGCACAGAACGAGCCAGGCAACCGGTGCGGCAAAGGCGGGCCACGGTCGTTCCTGTGGGCAGTGGGGGGATGCCACCGCCCTTGGGCACTCGATCCTCACTGGGCGCCAGGGCATATATGCCGCAAAAATGGGCGGGTAAGCGCAGCGATCCTCCCATGTCGTTGCCCGTCTCTAGGAAAGAGAGCCCGGCGGCGACGGCTGCGGCGCCCCCACCCGTGCTGCCGCCCGGCGTGCGGGTTGGGTCCCAAGGGTTGTTGGTGCGCCCAAAGACGGGATTGTCGGATTGCCAGTCGAGGGCAAACTCGGGCAGGTTCGTCTTGCCCAACAAGATAGCGCCGGCTCGGCGCAGCCGCGCGACGACGGGGGCATCTTGTGGGGCGATATGTGCCGCATAGCGACGACTGCCGGCGGTAGCGCGCAAACCGGCAACGGCGATATTGTCTTTGATGGTGATGGGCAGGCCATGAAGGGGGCCAAACGGTTTTCCATGGGCCAAGGCCTCATCAGCCTCTTGGGCGCGCCGACGGGCGCCTGCGATGTCGAGGGTGACGATGGCATTCAAGCGTGGGTTGTCGCGTTGGATACGTGCCCATATCGCCTCCAACAAGGCACTGGCGGAAAGCTCGCTGCTGCGCAAGCGGGCGAGCGTCTCGCTAGCATTGGCCAAAGCCAACTCGTCGGTCATGAGGTTTCCTCCGCCTCTTGGCGCGCCGTGCGCACCAGGGCGATCAGGTTCTCCGGCGGCGTGCCGGGCAGGACGGCGTCGGCGGTGGAGTAAATATGACGCCAGCCGGCAACGGCCCGCACCATCTCTCGAGTCGCTGCCACCACTTCTGCGGCGGAACCATCGCGCAAAAGGCCGAGAGAGAGGTTGCCTTTGGAGCAAATGGCCGCGTCGAGGCCACGACGTGACTCGGCTAGGTCGTTGTCGCCCTCCGGTGGAGGCGCTATCGTCTCGACCACGTCGGGCTTGAAAGCGTTAAAGCGGCCTGACAAGATCAACCGGCGGCTCATGCCGCAATTGTGATACCAAAAGAGCCCCCCGTGCCGGTGGGTCCATGCGGATAACCGCTGGAGATAGGGTAAATCCTGGCTATCAAAGCCGGCGAGGGAGGTCATCTCCAAGCCATAGCCCGACTCGCTCATAAAGTCGATGCCCTCCTCCAGGGCCACGCGAAACACGACCAAGGCCGCCTGGTAGATGGCCTCCATGCTGCGAGCAAACGCCTCCGGATAGTCGTGAGGGTGGTAGATAAGGTTTTGAGGGCCAATCTGGTAGGCCAGCCAAGTGACGTGAGGATGGCCGATAACGATGACCCCCTCCTCGCCCACACGCTCGCGCCACTGCCGAAAATACCTGCGGATTTCGGGCACTCGCCCCTCGATCGCTGCGCACACGGCGACCAATTTTTCATGATCGGCCTCGTCTTTGACGGGAAAGCCCGATTCATCGCCCCATTCGCCCAGATGGCGAGAGATGCGGCGTATCCACAGGGAACCGTCGGGCAACGCGAGGGTATAGACCGCCGTTTCCCCGTCGCTCTGCGACGGATCCTCTCGCCAGGGAAAGATGAGCCCATGGCAGTCGGTCATGAACATGGGTTCGTAATCGAGCGCACGGGCCAGGGCAATTTCATCCGCTACCATGTCGTTGGTCACAGGCAAGCCCAGATATTGGAGGGTGGCTCGCACTACTTCCGGCTTGGGCAGAAAAGGCGAGACGACAGGGCAAGCGCCAGGCTCGCCCCGCACATAGGCCAGGAATCTGGATCGCGGCGTATCGGCTCCTGTCATACTCATCGAGGCCTTTCCACAAGCTTACGGCGCTGTGTGCGTCGGCTCCCTGGGTGAGAGGCCGTCGGGATCGTTGATCTCGGCGCCGGATGGCGCCGGGACTGCCCGCGTCTTGAGCAGGGGATCGTCGGTGCGCTCCATCCAGCGTTGCAAGCGCCCGCGCATATCGGCCAACACACCGGTCAGGGCGGGATCGGCGGCGAGGTTGTTGGTCTCGTTGGGATCAAAGATCAAATCGTAGAGCTGCTCTGCGGCTGGCGCGCGTTCTGCCCAACCGTGATCCATCCACAAAGCCTTGCTGGGGCTATCGTCGCAGTTAGGCAACACGGGGGCATCACGGTCATCAAAGCGGCGTATATATTTATAGCGACGTGTACGCACGCAGCGCATCGGTTCATAAGCGGCGTGGTAAGTGACTTCGGCGAAAATGTCGTCGTGGATCTCGGCGCGCTCGCCGCGCAGGAGGGGAAGCCAAGATTTCCCTTGCAGCCAGGGTGGGGGCGCGATGGCCGCCAATTCACAAATGGTAGGAAAGATGTCGATCTGTGAGACCATGGCGTCCAAGACGCGGCCTCCCGTAAAGCCGCCGGGACCGCGCATGATGAGCATGACGCCGATGCCGTGATCGGTGAGGTTGCATTTCATCGCCGGAAAGGCCGGGCCGTGATCGGTAGTGCAGATTACCAGAGTGTCCTCGGCCAAGCCGGATTCCTCGAGCGCCTTTAGGACTTGGCCGATCCCCGTATCCAAAAGGCGGGCGCTGGCCTTGTAGGCGGCCATATCGCGGCGCGTCTCGGGCGTGTCGGGCAAAGGGGCCGGGGGCAGGCAATAGCGAGGATCCTCGGTGGGGCCGGGCGCCGGATACTCGCGATGGGTCTCGAAAAAGCCCACCGAGAGGAAAAAGGGCGACGTCGAACCCTCATGACCACGGCGGCGTAGCCACGCGGCAGCCGCCGGGGCGACGTCCTCCGCATGCCGGCTAGAAGATGGTATTATCTCCTGATAACCAATAGTTTCAGCTTTAGCGGCCACGTGCTGGATGCCGCACAACGCCGATCGGTAGCCGGCCGCGTGCAGGATATGGATCAAATGTTGGCCATAGTCGGCCAGCGCAAAGCCCCGATGCGCCAGGCCGATCATCCCCGCGCTGTGCGCGGCCTGGCCGGTGAGCAAGGCTGCCCGGCTAGGAGAGCAGGTAGGGGCGGCGCAAAAACACTGCCGAAAGAGCACACCTTGTTCGGCCAGGCGTTGGAGATTGGGCGTGGGCACGGCGTAGCCGTAGGGCTGGATATAGCGTCCGGTGTCATGAGAGTGAAGATAGAGAATGTGAGGTGAATTCATGCGTGGGCTCCTAACCAGCGGTCGAACCAGGCGAATGCGTCTTCTTGCATATCCAGATCGAATTTGTGAGGGCCTGGATAAAAGCGACAGCGATAGCGATCAGGGGCGCCAGCTTTGGCGTAGACCTGACCGAGGATGTCGTCGGCGCGCTCCATCTCGGAGAGGGTAAAGAGACGATCCTCACGGTTGTTGAGCACCATGGTGGGCAAGGGAACGCGCAGGCCCAGGACCTCGGGCAAATCGAGCTCGGTGGGCAGCAAGGGCACATAGAGCATCCAGGTGTGGGTATAGCATTTGTTGAGCAAGCAATCGCGCCAGGTGGTCATCAAGCCCACGCAGACGGCGCAACGAATGCGCGCATCCAGGCCGCCCAAAAAGATGGTGCGCATTCCACCGCCGGAGAGACCGCCGCAGCCTATGCGTTCGGGGTCTACCTCGGGGCGAGCGCAAAGAATATCGAGGGCCACGCGGTCCTCGGCCCAAAAGACGCCGGGCCAAGTGGTGCCGGCGCAAAAGAGGGCCTTGGCCATAACCGATTCGTGGGCCGCCGCCCAGGTGTTGTAGGCAGCGATGCCGGCATGGTCTTCGGGGGCGGGATCGCTGGCCCCGCCGCGAATATCGGCCGGCACCTCGGCCAAGCGGACCCTTCGGCTGGCAAAGGGGAAAGCATCGGGCACAAGCACGACGTAACCACGGCGCGCGATCTCGTTGGCCCAGGCCCGGCCGCCATAGTAATGGCGCTGGTGTTCGGCCATCACAGGGTGTTGTGCCTCTGCGGTGCGCACGATCTTGTGCAGACCAAAGTACTTGTTGCCCGCATGATCGTGAAGGGCCAGGATACCGGGCAGGGGGCCTTCGGCCCCGGCAGGCTTGAGCAACACCGCACGGGTTGGCGGCCCATAGGGGAGTTGCCAGGAGAGATGCTCGATGTGTAGCCCGTCGGAGATACAGGTTTGTAGCACTTCTACGGGAGGAGTGCCCAAGTCGGGGGGCGCCAGACGCTCCAGTAGGCGTTCGCGAGCTTGGCGTCGCCATTCGTCGACGTCGACGAACTCGGGCCTACGAAAGGAAAGCGTCGGGGGATCGGGAAGTCGGCTAGCGAACCAAGGACCGTAAGCACCGATCATGGTAGTGGAGGACATAAGGGGCAATCCTTTCCTTGCCGTCACCGGGCGCCGGCCTGCGGAGAAGCTCAACGCCGTCTGTGGCGTCGCGCCCGGCGGCGGACGACTCGCGTTGCTGGCTAGGGACGGTAGCGTGCGCCTTCATCCTGCATGGCCAAATAGTGATCGAGAGGAATATAATTGGCCACACTGTTGCCGGTGCCGAGACAATAGCCGCCGCCGGGCAAGCAAGCGTCCAATGTGCGACGCACTCGCTCGCGGATGGCCGACTCGTCGGCGCGACAGAGAAAATCGACGTCGATGCCTCCCAACAGGGCGATGCGATCACCATAAAGCTGCTTGGCCTCGATCACCGATTCGATGGTGTCTTCGAAGGAATGCTTGGCATCGATGCGTACATCCTCGATGAGGTCCTCCATCACTTCGCGCAGGTTGCCGCAAGCGTGAAGCAGATAAGGGCGGCCGGCGGCATGCGACATCTCGGCCATCCGTTTGTGGCCTGGAAAGACAAACTCGCGCAGGTCGGCCGGCGAAATGAGGGTGGCGGAGCGAAAGCCCATGTCATCGCTGCCCCAGATGATCTTGACCCGTTCGAACTGGAGCATCCGCCGGAGGACAGCCTCAAAGAGGTTCATCAACCGTTCGGCGATGGCGGCCACCAGGTCGCGCTGGTCATATAGGGCGTAACACAAGGTCTCGTAGCCCATCATCCAGGTCAAATATTCGGCGAAATGGGCAAAGCCGCCGCTGCCGATGACGCACATGTCCTCGGGCAGGTTCTCTTCGTACCATTCGAGGGCGCGGGTGGTGGCGGCTTCGGGGTCGGGCCAGGGATAGGCATAGAACTCGTCCCAGTTGGTGATGGGCCCGCGATGCTCTTCCATGAATCGCCGGCCTGTTTCGCGCTTGAGTTGGGCCGTGTCTTCTAGCGTGGAGCGATAGAGCGGCACCTCTAGGTTCTCGACACTGGCGCGTACATAGTCGTAACCCAGAGCGCGTTGCAAGCGGATCTGCCTTTTGAGGTCAAAATAGGGATCGTCCTCGTCAAGGCCATCGAGGAGGTGGTAACGGCGACAGAGCTCCTCTTGCACTTCGGCGTCTAGGAAAAGCTCGATAAAATGGACGCGCTCGGGCGTACCGTGACGCATGATCACGTCGACCAACTCGCGCCAGTTGGGGGTTACCGGAACGGATAGAGGGCTTTTAACCATGTCTTTTTGCCTCCATTAAGACGCGCCCGCGGCTTTATCCCAGAGCTGCTGAAAAAGGGTGCGCATTTCGCCTTTGATGATCTCTTCCAAAGAGGTATCCCAAGGTTTGCCGTTTGGCAAGTATCGATAAGCGTTGGGCTCATAGCCCCCTTCTTCGTAGGCGCGCGCGGTGGGCAGATAGCCGACCGAGCCATCGGAGTAGCCGAGGATGAGAGTGCTCTTGGCTGGCGAATGCTCGCGGCCGTAGAGGGCGTATTCGACAAAAGCCTCGCCACCCAACCCGACGAGCAGGGCATCGCCGATGCGCAAGCCGTGGATCGGGCAAAGCCCGCTGCCCTGACCACCGGCATAAGGGAGCTCGAAGGCGCGGCCTATATTGACCAGCGGCCAAGAGGCGACGCTGTGTTCTTGGGCAAGGGCTTGGCGTACGGCCTCGCCAGCCGAGGCGCCGTGCTGAGCCATGCGCTCAAAAGTGCGCTCGTCGCGGTAGGGGTTCTGGTTGCCGGCGCAGCCCTGGAGAAAGACGGCGCGCAGGTCTGGTCGGTTGGCCTCGATATCGTGCACGGCAGCGCCCATCCACTCGGCCGAGATGTAGCGGTTCTCAGGCCCTAGGGTGGTGCCATGAATAGGGATGGAAAAGAGGAGGATGGCGCCTTGGTGCGCGCCGCGATCCAGGTGCCAGGTCGTGACCATTCCCAGGCCGGGCCCTTGGCGGTTGAGGCCCAAGATGATGTTGCCCTCAGGAGTGCGTTCGCGACGGTTCCAACCGATATCCACGGGCGCCTCGCCCACGGCCAGGGTGGTCGGGGCCAGATCGGCCAAGGCCGCCGCGGCGGCCTCGACGGCGCGGGCGGTCATAAGCCGAAAATAAGGCATCTCCGCCTCCATGCCCGGGCGCCGAGAGACCAACGGCCCGGCATGTGTATGCGAGGTGTTGATCAGAATCTGGCTGGCGGCCAGGCCAGTGCGTTCGCCGATGGCCGCTTTGAGCAGCGCGATACCGTCGAGGTCTAGAGAACATACATCCAGGGCAAGGATGAGCACCCGCCTCTGGCCGGCTTGTAGAGCCACGGCGTTGGCGAAGAGGTCGTCGTGAACGCCCAAAGAAGGCTCCTGACGCGCCGCATAGCCCATCATTCGTACCGGCCCGGGAGGCGTGATGCACGCTCGACCATGTCCTGCACGCAGCGCTTCCATCGATGACTCCTCGGCGATCATGTCTCATGCCGTAAATGGATGCCCAATCCTTCCAGTGTCCGGCGGAAGCCGAGCAGATCGAGCGTAAGCTCGCCGGCGCGCAAGCGCTCCATGACGTCCGCCTCTTTGGAGGCGCGAGCTTTGGCCGTTGCAAGCACCTCCGCGGCGCGTTCGCGAGCCACGACCACCACACCGTCGTCGTCGCCGAGGACCAAGTCGCCGGGGTGGACGGTCACGCCACCGACGACGACGGGATAGTTGATGGCGCCGGCGGTGCGTTTGACGGTGGCACGCATGCAAATGGCGGCCGACCAAATGGGAAACCCCAGTTCGGAAATAGGGCCGCGATCGCGGATGCCCCCGTTGATGACCAAGCCGACAACGCCCCGAGCCATGGCTGCGACGGTGGTGATCTCGCCCCAATAACCGGCGTCGAGCAGACCCCCGACATCGGCCACGATGACGTCGCCGGGGCGGGCGATGGCGATGGCGGCGTGAAGCATGAGGTTATCCGCCGGGTGACAACGCACCGTCAGCGCACTGCCGACCATGCGTTGGCCCCAGGCGATGGGGCGGATGGTATGATCCATGCCACCGCAAGCGCCAGCAGCTTCATAGACCGTCGCGGCCTCTTGATCGGCATAGGCGGCGAGAAGTTCGGGAGATACTCGCGGAACGTGGCGTAGAACAGCTTCGGGCATGTTTCCTCCGCTATAACAGGATGGCAAAGCAAGGCGCCATGGCTTTTTGCGAGACGGTCAGACGGTGTACGTTTCGCCCGGCTTGAGCAGGACGACCTTAGCCCTCGGTGCGCGGGCAGCCACCAAGCGTATTAGGGCCTCGGTGTCGGCCTGGTTCCCCGGGAAGGTATTGTAATGGCCGGGGATGAGCACCGGGCTGCCCAAGAGCTCCATGGCGTAGGCGGCTTCCATCACGCCCATGGTGTATTTGCCGCCGATGGGCAACACGGCCACTTGGGGCGCGTATAGCTTGCCGATGAGCTCCATGTCGCCGAACACGCCGGTATCGCCGGCAAAGTAGACCGGAACGCCCTCATCGGGGGTGAGGATCATACCACAGGCTCCGGAGCCGGGTTTGAGCTCGTTGTGTTCGAGATATTCGTGCCCCATGATGTCGGAGCTGTGCAAAGCAAAGACGGCGTGAATGCGCACATCCTTTTGTTTGACGCTGCCCCCGGTATGCAACGTGGCGCCGCGATGGTCGTAGGGGATGCCATAGTTGCTGCAATAGGCCGCCACTTCCGGCAGGGTGACCAGGGTGGCATCGGTTTTGTGCACGATCTCGATGGCGTTGCCCAAGTGGTCGCTATGCCCGTGGGTAACGCAGACGATGTCGGCTTTGTCGATATCGTCCAGGGTGATGGGGCATTTGGGATTGCGCGTAATCCAGGGGTCGATGTAGCAAATGGTGCCCGCCGGGGTGACCATTTTCCAAGAGCCATGGCCAAGCCAGGTGATGGTTTGAGGCATATGAAACCCTCCCCAAAAAGTATATGATGAAAAAGAGTTACAGGTTAAGAACGCCAGATCGCACCGACTTTTTGCCCTCCATCTATACCGCCTATTTGATCGGCGCGATGCCTCTGCGTTTATCGCGCTCGCCCCATATACCCAAGCCCTGGTTGATATACTCCTTGCAGGCCTGGGCCGAGGCGCGGGCGGGGTAGCCGGTGTAATCGAAATCGTCGACGATCCAGCCGTCGTATCCGGCGTTCAGCAGCACCTCGGTGATGGCGAAAAAGTCGATAACGCCGCGACCCAGCTCCACAAAGCGCCCCCGCGAGTCGATGCCATAGGCGCCATCGTCGCTGGGCACCTTGGGGCCGCCGGGCCAGAGCTCTCCCTGCGGCCGGCCGGCAAAGGTCACGTCTTTGTAGTGCACAAAGCGTACCCGGTCGGCATAACGCCGTATCGTTTCGACGACGTCGAAATCCCCCAAGGCGAGCTGGGCGGTGTCGGGGCAAAAACCCACCAAGGCCGGGTCGGTGAGCTCCATCAGCTGATGAAACGGCCCCTGCACCTCAAAGATGCTGCCCCAGTGCTGGTGCCAAGAGAGGGTCAAACCCAGGGAGCGGGCATACTCGCCGAGCATATTGGCCGTCTCGGCGGTGATCTTGATGTGCTCGTCGAGCTGCTGAGGTGTCGTGTTGGGGCGCTTGCGCCCGCCGTCCAAGAGGATGTTCTGGTAGCCCAGCTCGGCCACAAAGCGGCAGCGGCGCTTGACCTCGGCGATGCCTCGTTCGCGCTCTTCGGGAACGTCGTAGGTTATGGCGGTATAATAACTGGCCAACTCTAGGTCGTGCATGTCGAGCAACTGACGCAGTTCTTGCGGACGATGTTCATACTGCTCGATAAGGTAGGGCGGCGCCTGCTCAAAGCCATCTAGGCCGATGAGCGCCATCTCGTCGAGCATACGATGAAAATTTTCCCAGTGGTTGTCGCGTACCCAGATCTGGGTGGCAAAACCGATTTTCATGGTGATA
>JACIWY010000469.1 GCA_014360745.1 Chloroflexota bacterium | reverse complement strand
CCGCAGTGCCAGCCAATGCACTCTGCAACAGTTTCCTACGACTTGTTCTCAACATGGTCACTCCTCCCTAAAACTGATCTTTGTTATTGATGAGAACGGACAATGTGCTCAGCGAGGATTCCCAATGACTCGATAGATGACCTCCTTTGGCTCTTTGGATAGAAGCCCTTCTAGCACTTTTCACAATGTAAATCTGCCATGTTTGAACGGGTATGTGTATGGTTCTAACATATACGCCCATTCATGGTATAATCATCATACAGCCCCAAGGGCTGTGTAGACAATGGGGTCCGATGTCCTTTCAGGACACGAAACAGGGCGAATACAGGACATGCCAAATCGCAACGAGTTTGAACGAGAGCTCCGCCGCGCGCTGAACCACTTTTACGATCCCGGCTTTTTGCAGCGCAGCCCTTTGTTGCAATGGCTTCATATCCGCGAGCCGGACCCGGTGGAGGGGTTGCGCGCCCTTCTGCGGCAGGCGATAGAGGCTTTTCGCCCACCCATGGGCGCGCCCCAGGCGACGAGGGAACGGCGCGTTTATGACGTATTGTACCATCGCTATCTGCGCCGGTTGACTCAGCAGGCGGAGGCCGATCGTCTGGGCATTACGGTGCGCCATTTGCGTCGCGAACAGGCTGCCGCTCTGGAAGCGTTGGCCGATTACCTGGGTTTGCAATTCGACCTCTTTACCGAGCCGGCGCAAAAGGCGAGCGTGGCTTGCACCTTGCCGCCGGCGGGGCCGGGCGATGCCGAGCTCAACCGCGAGATGTTATGGTTGGCCGATTCTCAACGCCACCGCACCTGTCAAGTGGCGCCCGTCTTGCGCGAAGCCGTGGAGTTGGCCCAGGGGTTGGCAAGCGATCACCACGTGGCGTTGCAAATCGAGTGCGATGGCTGCGCCGCCGAGGCGGCCATCCCCGGCACCGTGCTGCGCCAGATCGTGCTTAATCTGCTGACCGCCGCGATCCGCAACTTGGCCCAAGGGGGAGCGGTGCGGGTGACGGCGCGAGAGGGCGAAGGGCGCCTGGTGGTCAGCGTCACCGCCACTGCCTGTGCTCGGGAGCCTTGGCGCCAGATGGAGCCGTTAGATGCGGCGCTGCTGGTCTCGCGGCAATTGGCCGAGCTTTTCGGCGGGCAACTGACGCTCTGCGAATTGGACGAGATGCTGGTGGTGCAAGTCGTCGTACCCCGCAGCCAGCGCCAGGTGGTGGTCTTGGCCGTCGAAGACAATGCGGAGACGTTGCGCCTGTGGAGCCGTTACGTGCGGGGCACGCCCTTCCAGCTGGTTCAAGAGATCGACCCCACCAATGCGCTGGCCAGGGCGATGGAGCTTCGCCCTCAGCTGATCGTCCTCGATGTGATGATGCCCGACATCGATGGTTGGGCGCTGTTGAAGCAGCTGCGCGAGGAGCCCTTGACCAGCCGCATCCCCATTATCGTCTGCACGGTGCTCCCTCAACGAGACCTGGCCCTGTCGCTGGGCGCCAGCGATTTCATCCAGAAGCCAACGACGGGACAAGAGTTTCGCGCGGCTCTGGAGCGCCAAATCTCGGTGGCAATGCCGTCATGATGGCCCGCAGGGCCAGTATCAAGTCACGCGCCGAAAGCCCTTGTTGGCGGGTCAGCAGCAGGGCGTCACTCATGATCGGTTCGCGCTGGGGGTCTTTGGCCGAGATCACAATGACCGGGATCTCGCGGATCGTTTCATCCTTCGACTTGGCGGCCAGGACGGCGAACCCATCCTGGCCCGGCATGATCAGATCGAGCAACACCAGTTCCGGCTGCCATTCGCGCATGAGCTGCAGCGCCGATTCGCCCTCGGCTGCGGGCATGATCTGATAGGTGTTGGCGGCGGTGGCCAACATGCGGTTAAAGAGTTGGCGCGCCTCGACATCGTCCTCCACCAACAGAATACGCCGCGCGTTGGGCGCAACCCGCTCGATACTCGCCAACAGATCGGCCCGCTGGATCGGCTTTACCAAATAGTCCTGGATGCCCGTCTCTTGCAGGGCCGCGGCGTGGCGTTCGGGCACCCAACAAGACAAGATGGGCACGTCAAAGGCCAGCCGGGGCAAGGCGCTCAAGAGTTTATGAGGGCTGTGGCCATCGGGCATTTGGTTGAGCACCAAGGCCGCTACGGTGTCGGTTTGCAAAGCGGCCAAATCTTTGGGGCGCGTGGTGGTCACCTCCAGCTCGGGCAGGTAATGTCGGATCAGATTTGAGAGCACTTCGCCCTGTTCGCACACCACGACGCGCGGCGCAGGCATATCTTTGGGCAACAGCGAGGGCTGTGTGCGCGGCGCATATTCCTGATAGGGGCTGAACCATCGTCTGGGGGTTAGGGGAATGTCGTTTGGTTGGATGGGCAGGGCAAAGGAAACCGTCGTGCCGCGCCCCGGCTCGCTCTCGATCCAAATCTTGCCGCCGTGCATCTCCAGAAAGCGTTTGCTAATAGTCAGGCCCAGCCCCGTGCCCCCATAGCGCCGGCGGATCGAGGGATCGGCCTGTTGGAACGGCTCGAACACGCGCTGGACCATGGCCGCGTCCATGCCTGGGCCGGTGTCGGTCACCTGAACGATGAGTTGGCCACCTTCTTGCTTGGCCGTTATCCGCGTATGGCCCTCTTGGGTAAAGCGGGCGGCGTTGCTCAATAGGTTCAGCACCACCTGGCGGATGCGTACATGGTCACAATAGACGGGGGGCAGGTCGCCGGGGACATCGACCAAGAGTTGAATCCTCTTTTTTGCGAAAAAGACGCCGACCGATTCGACCGCCTCTTGGACGATCTGCACCATCGAGGTCCAGCTTTTGGTCAAGCGGGTGAACCCCGTGTCCGCTTCCACCAGATCGAGCACATCATCGACCAGATTGGCCAGATGTGCGCTGTTGCGGCGGATGCTGGCGATATCCTCCAAAAGGTCTGCGGGCAGGTTGTCGGCATAGAATTGGGGCCGTTCGAGGATTTCGTCGCTAAAGCCGATGATCATATTGAGGGGCGTGCGCAACTCGTGGCTGACGTTGGCGACAAACTCCTCCTTGGCCCTGCGCGCCTCCTCGACCGCCTC
>JACIWY010000468.1 GCA_014360745.1 Chloroflexota bacterium | reverse complement strand
TCCCCTTCGCGGATATCCCCCCTCTTGGGCTCGATATAATCATACGCTTCGCCCATCCGCTTCCAGAGGGTGGCGAAATCCTCTTCCGGCGCATTTTCTGGCCTCGAGTCCGTCATGTTCCCCTCGCCAACTTGTAGGTATCGATCGAATTCCGTCTCGAATGCTTTCCTCCACACAGGATACAGGGTTATAGATAATGGAACCTGACTCTAGTATATAAAAAATACAGAAATTATAAAATAGACCATGTAAACCGGATTTGATTCACTTGGTTTATATTTTTCTGTTTCTATTATACCTACGACTTGGGTAAATGTCAACAAGAGAGTGCGCTTTTTTTGCAGGCGCCGATCGAAGTCGGCGTTTACTGAGTGAGGGCCGGAGAATCGGGGGCACGCCCGGCGACGAGGTAGGCGATCACGCTGCGCCAAGGACGTGTTTGGCCGACCAATTGGCGCTCCAGGAGCCGCCGAATGTCGGCAAGGGCTTGGGCGGGCAATGCGGAGGATAGATGATCGACGTAACTCGGCCTGCCACCCCGAGCAGGGGCGAACCATTCGGCGATATGGCGCTGGCCAAAGAGATATTCACTTTCAGAGGGCACCAAATGCAACTCGTAAAGCTGCAAACCCGCTTGCTGACAGGCAAGGCGCAGGTCTTCGAGATCCCAATTCACTAGAGGATCTTGCGGATTGGCGTAAATCGCTTCCTCAGCCGCGCGCCAGGCATCGGCCCAAGCCTTGGGCAATGAGCTGGTATCGACCAACTCGTAGAGGCGTTGCGCCCTGCGGGGGATGGGTTCGGCCAAGCTGATGCGCCCTCCCTCGGCAAGCAACTCACGGAGTAAGCGCAACGCGGCAGCTTTATCGGCCGCGCGAACCAGGACACGACGGCCGACTATGGCGTCAAAACGGAGGCGCGGGTCATACGCGGCTACCTGTTGCGGCAGGCCGTCCAGCGTGCCGCAGAGGATCACCGGGCGCTCGACTTCCGGCAGGCTGCTGGCCTGTTGGCGCAGGGCCTCGGCATCGGCTTCGTTCTGAGCCAACGCCCACACTCCGCCCTCAGGGGCGCGGCGGAGCGCCTCCCAAGTAAGCAGGCCCGTGCCGGCGGAAAGGTCCAACACCACCGCATGGCGGGTAAGGCGGGCGCCGTCGAGCACTCGATCGCGCAGTTCACCCAAGCCGCGAGCAGCGGTGCTCACGGCACGCATGAGCCAACGATCATGGCTGCGCAATTCGGGGGTATAGGTAAGCACCTCCGAGGCAGCCGGCCCCGCCTCCACCATGGCGGCCAGTTGTTCCTCCCGACGACGGGCCACCTGGGCCTTGATCTGGCGCTCGTAACCCTGATCGCCGGGCCGGTAAAAGACCTTCCCTTGGAGGGCATCGGGCAGATATTGCTGCGCCACCCAATGGTCGCGATAGGCATGAGGATAAAGATACCCTTGGCCATGACCAAAACCCTCTTTATCGCGGCTGGCATCTTTGAGATGGGTGGGCACCTCGCTGTCGCGCTCCTCGCGCACGGCGGTTAGGGCGTCAAAATAGCCCAAGGTAGAGTTGGATTTGTGCGTCGTGGCTAAATAAAGTGCGGCCTGAGCGAGATGGAATTGCCCCTCCGGCAAGCCAACGCGCTCAAACGCATCGGCAGCGGCCTGCACGACGACCAGCGCCTGGGGATCGGCCAGCCCCACATCTTCGCTGGCCAAGATCAACATGCGCCGAAAAATAAAGCGGGGATCCTCCCCGGCGTAGATCATTTTGGCCAACCAATACAGGGCCGCGTCTGGATCCGAGCCGCGCAGCGATTTGATAAAGGCACTGATGGTATCGAAATGATAATCGCCCTCGCGGTCATAAAGCACGGCCCGTTGTTGGATCGATTCCTCGGCCACGGCCATATCGACGACGATGACGCCTTGCTCATCGGGCTCGGTGGTCTCTACGGCCAACTCGAGAGCGTTGAGCAACGAACGAGCATCGCCGTTGGCGACGTCGACGAGATGGTCGAGGGCGTCGGGCTCCACGCGCACCTTGCGCGCCCCATAGCCACGCTCAGGGTCGGCAAGGGCACGCAAAGCTATAGTGCGCAACTCCTCCTCGCTGAGAGGCACCAGTTGAAAGACACGGCTCCGGCTGAGCAAGGCGCGGTTCACAGAAAACCAGGGGTTCTCGATGGTAGCGCCGATCATGATGATGGTGCCGTTCTCGACCCAGGGCAAAAGGGCGTCCTGTTGGGCCTTGTTCCAACGGTGCACCTCATCGACAAAGAGAATGGTCCGTCGGCCATAGAGGTTTCGCGCCTCTTGCGCCTCCTGGACGACATCGCGGACATCCTTGACGCCAGCCAACACCGCATTGAGGCTCACAAAGCGCGACTGCGTGGTGTTGGCGATAACCATGGCCAACGTCGTCTTGCCGGTGCCCGGCGGCCCATAAAAGATGAGCGAGGAGAGCTGATCGGCCTGGATGGCGCGACGTAACAAGCGCCCGGGGCCGATGACATGTTCCTGCCCCACATATTCATCCAAAGTGCGCGGGCGCATGCGGGCGGCCAGCGGCGCCTCGCGCCGTGAGCGTTCTTCCTGGGCTTGGGCGAACAAATCCATGCTAACTTTCCGGCAAACTCGCCGCGCCCCGCGGCTTGCGGCTGCGGCGTCGACGCAACGCCAATAGGCGTTTGATCTGCTGCCATACCGAGCGGGCCTGATACGCTCGCTCGCGGCTCACATCATGCTCGGTATAGCGCGCCTCGACAAAATGCTGCGTGAGGACGTGTATCTCCTCGGCGATCTCGGGGATCTCGCGGATCAAGACCTGTTCATACTCGATCGGCGTTTGCGACGCGCGGCGGCCCAAGCCCTCGCGGGCGCTGTGATGCACCATCGAAAGATAGAAATAACGCACGCGCTCGCGAGGGGAAAGCTGCCGTAGCGATAGAAAGCCCCGCCGAGAGGGCGCGCCAGCCGTCCGTGCGGCCAGTCGTTGGCGCACGCGCTGTTGTAAACGCCGGCTTGCCTCGCGGGCGCTGCGGCTTAATCGCTTCCAAAAAGATCTGATCCAACGAAGGAAACG
>JACIWY010000467.1 GCA_014360745.1 Chloroflexota bacterium | reverse complement strand
GCTGGGTTATGAAGGGACGCCTGGCGGCCCCAAGGCCGCGGGTTCGCCCAGAAGCCCGGCATTTTTTGTCTCGGGGCCCAAGTTCTGACCAGGGGCGCCCTTAGAAGGGCTCGTTTCCTCCTTGGGCCGGCGACGGTCGTGGGCATGTTCACGGCCGTCGCCGGTCGGTTATGTGCCAAGTATACCGAGAGGAGCTTCCATGTCTACGCTGAGTGAACTGATCGATTTGGTCGAGCTCGATCTGCGCGATACCTCCAACGCCAACTGGAGCGTCGCGGAGCTGACGCAGCACGTGCGCCGGGCGTTACGCGCATTGAATGAGGTAACGCCGGGGCGTACGGCGAGCACATTGAGCGTGGCCGCCGGCTCACGCGAAGTGTCCCTTGCCGGCCTGAGCGGCCTGATGCGCGTAATAGATGTCTGGTATCCGTATACCGCCGCCGATCCCGAGTATCCGCCGCAGCGCCCGCGCTGGGAATTGATCGCCGACGAGGGGGGACAGAACCGCATCCTCTACCTATATGTGGAGGACAAACCCGCCGAAGGGGAGGCGCTGCGCGTCTTTTATACGCTGGGTCATACCATCGAGGGGCTGGACGGCGCGACGGCGACCACGCTTTCCGAGCGGCAGGAACATGTCGTCGTGTTGGGCGCCACCGCCCTGGCCGTGCAGCAATATGCCCAGGATGCCATCGGCGAGGTCTCGCCCTCCGGCTGGACGCCGCGCCAGCTTCAGGAGTGGGCCGACCGCCGCCTGACGCTCTTTCGGCAGGCGCTGGAGGACCTGCGCCGCTCGGAGATCATCATGCAGGATCCGCGCGTGCCTTGGGAAGCAGACAGGCGCAGCGAAGGCGCGGGAGGTGTGATATGAGCCCCGGACGGTTGACGCGCACCCCGCTGCAAATAGGGGCGGATCCGAGGGATGCCCCTCGTTCCTCGTTGTGCCGTGCGGTGATCGAGGCGATCGACGAAGCCGCCGGCACGGCGAACGTCCGCCTGAAGGCTGGCCCCATGGCACTATTGGAGCATGTCGTCGTGGCCGAACACATTCCCATGGAGCTGGTTCACGTCGGCGACGAGGCCGTCGTGCTCCTCTGGGGAGACGCTGGCGCGGTGCTGCTCGGCCCCTACGGCAGCCCCTGCTCCTGGCCGGTCCAAGGTCGCGCTGCGAACGAAGGCTATGTCGATATCAACTCCACCGACTATACCGCCTGGGCCGGCCTGAGCGTCACACTCACCCTGCGCGAATCGTGCTATCTTTGGATGTCGGCCACCTTTACCGCCTCTAACAACACGGCGCGCAACCCCACAGCCTACCGCGTCGCGCTGCACATCGATGGCGTGGTGGAGACTCCAGAGTTGCGCTTTGGACAAAGCGTGGCCAACGTGCGCCAGCCGGGCTGTATCGCTTTGCGTTCGGCGGCCGGCTATGCCCCGGGCGCGCACACTGTCGACCTGCGCGCCCTGGTAGAGACAGAGGGGGACACGGTGCGCCTGCGCAACGCCGCCCTCTCCGTCATGGCTTTGCCCGATTAGGGCTCTTGTGACTATTGAGGAGCGTATAACCCTATGCACACGACGACCCCTACGCTAACCGCTGCCGCCCAGTCGCTGCGCGGGCGGCCTTACGTTCGTTGTCGGTTTCAGGATCACGTCGTTCGTTGGATGCAGCTCCGCGACGATCCTGGGGCCGCCACCCCCTCCGATTCCGCCTACACCGCGGTCGGAGGCGAGGGCTATCTCGTTCGCATCCGCAACAACGCCGGGGCCATCCAGGCATTGCGCACGAACGCGCCTACCTCGGCCGCCCACTGGGTTACCGGCTGGAGCACGATCGCCGACGGCGCTACTTCGGGTGCAGATGTTGCCCTGGCCGTTTTCAGCGCCGGCAAGCTGCGCGCCTTTTATCATAAATCGGGCGCCGTCCGTTGTATCGAGTCCTCGGACGGCGGTGCCACCTGGGCGAACGATCACGTGGCCGTCGCCGGGGCCGTCGGCAGCGAGAGGCTCGCCGCCGATAACGATGCTCTCTTTGTCCAGAACGCCCAGATCACCCTCTACCGAAACAGTGTCTGGAGCGCCACCTCTTGGAGCATCATCGGCGCCTGGGCCGGCAGAACCTGGACGTCGCCCCAAGGCATCGGTGCCGCCTGGCAGGCCGAGGAATCGCGGTGGGTGCTCGTCGCCGCCGGCAACGGCAAGATTACCACCCTCACCTATGGTGCCGACTATGGCAACGATAGGAGCTGGCGTGCCGGGGCCGACCAGGCCCCTGCCTCCGGCGCCGATCCGAGATGCCCCGATGTAACAATTGCCTCCGTCCTCGGCGAACCGTTATACCTCATCTCCTGGATCGACCGATATGACGACGGCGTCCACGCATGGGAGCAGCCCAGCGTCCGCCAATCCTTCGATTGCTGCCATTTCGGTATGGAGCTCCCCTTAGACCTGCCGGCCGCTGTGCACCAGCGTTGTGCGTTGGTGTACGACGCGCTCGGAGGCGGTGCCGGCTATCTCTGGTGTGCCAACGAACGGGCCGTTTGTCAGGCGTATATCCCGTTGAACTGGTACACCCCTGATTATGAGCCGGTCGCCTTTGGCCGCAGTGAGCGGATCGATGCGCCGGGGATGTTGGAGCTCGAGATCGTCAATCCGCCTGTCGCACTGGTGGCGCTCGATTCGTGGACGGAAGAGACGCACGCCTACCAACCCTTAGCCCAGGTCGCGCTCAAGCGGGGCTATCAGACCTCTGCGGGGAATGAATTCATCAACGTGAGCCCCTACTATATCGTCCGCCTCGCCTATCGAGACGGTCTGGAAGGGGGCGCTCTCGTCGTCCGCGCCGTCGATGGCTGGGGCCTGCTCGATCTGTTTACGCCGGACATGCCCTTCACCTGGCGCAACCGCACGATCCGCTGGCTCCTGGCCGAGCTCGCCGCCCAAGTCGGATTGGATTATGACGACGACGGCTCAAGCCGACTTGGCGTCTCGTTGGGTGAGTTCACCCTTCACGCGGGGCAAACGGCCCGCTCCGCCGTGCTTGCCCTGCTCGGCCTGGCTCGCGCGGGCGCGCGCTGGACGAGCGACGCCCGCGCCAAGCTTTATGTCTTTGAATTAC
>JACIWY010000466.1 GCA_014360745.1 Chloroflexota bacterium | reverse complement strand
TAGCGCCTTGGCGAAAATCTCGCTAACCGGCCCGGGCTCATGGCCCTGCCAACCCCCGCGCACGATAAGTGCTTTCATAAGTCTCTCCTCCGATCGGCATCGACGATGCAAGATGCTGTGCACTCTAACATGAACCCATAACAGACGTCAACAAAACCCCGGACCAATTCGTGGCGCCTTTTAACGCTTCTCCAAAGATGACCCTTTTCTGTTTGGAACCCGATCTCGATCCAGTGAAGCGGAACTCGTCGAGACCGTCCCTATCGGAATAACCGCGCCACTGGGCCAATCGATGGTGCAGACCCTCCACCATTGTTCATCGCCAAGGGTGACCGGGCCAAAGCTGTAGCGTTGGCCGCGCACCCATAGATGGACCTGCGGCTGCGTCTGTCCCAAACCATGATCGCTGAAATAGTGCACTTCTACGGTATAACGCCCATGGCTCTCGGGCCTCCCCAAGGTGTTCAGGGTGATATTCTCCGGCCCCGTGCAGGAGGTCGTACAATCGATATCCAGGCGCGGATTATCGCCAGCATCGCCGACCACACCCCAATCCGGGTTGTTGGAACGATCCTCAGAGCGACAGTTGCCATAGTAACAATCGCCCTGCGAGGCACGCGAGCCACCCGGACGGACAAGATGCAGATCGACATCGGTGCCCAGTTTATTCCAAACGAGTTGAGCGTGGATATCCCATACCCCAACCGTTCGGCTGTTCACAGCCACCCTATCCGTGCCGGTGCCAAACTGATTGCGCGCCCAAACCTGAACGAGGTTCCAGCCGGCAAAGAGGTAAATATCCTGGTCAAAGCGGTTGTTGCTGAGGGCCAGCTCACCGCTGGCATTTTGATTGCCGGCGCTGACATACCAGCGCGCCCAAGTAACCGGGGCGCTGCTCGTGACCGTGCCCTGCAAACGGATCACCCCATCGTCGTCGCTGCTGCCTTCGGCAGGCGTGATAATAGCCACCATCGGCGAGCCGGCCGCACCAGGCACGAAAAAGCCTCCTACAGGGTTGCCAAAGGAATCGATATTGTCTACAAAATCGATGCCCCCATCATATACGCCGTTCCGATTCACGTCGATGACCACGTCATAGACACCGGGCGTCAACGGAGCCGGCCAGATGAGCACTCGTCCCTGGTTGGTGCAGCCATACTGCGGGGTATCGTATTCGGGCCCCTCGGTGACATCGACCAGAGAATCGCCATCGGCCCAAATTTCGCGATGGGCCACCACATACTTGTGCACCCAGGCATGGGTGAACTGCTGCACCGGCGGGTTGACATAGACATACACATTCTCGCCCGGCTCGAACACATCTTTATAACTGCGATTCACATCGCAGGCGAGCTGCACCTGAACGGGATCGCCGCCGCCGAATCTCTGCACCATAAAACCAACAGGGGTATAACCGTCGATCAAGTCGCCGGGAGAAAAGACGCCGTCTGCATCCATATCCACCACAAGATCGTAGGCCCCTTCTGCCGCGGGATTTTGCCAGACGGGGGCCAAAACCTCGCCCGCGGCATTGGCCTGTAAAGCCTTATACCCGCCGGTGACATCGGCCAAGGGCGTTCCGACCGGCCATGTCCAACGATCCGCCACAACATAGACGCGCACCCAACTTCCCGGGGCTAGGTTCCTCGCTCTAACGTACACAGTATGGCTGTTGACCCGAAAAGAGTTACTGGCGACTCCATCGCTCCAGGCCGCGTAGACCAGCGGCCAGGTCGGCTCTACATAGGGCACCGACCAACGCAATACCTGGGTCCCCCCAAGCGTAGAGACGGTCACCTCGTACGGCCCAGCCTGTAAAGTGGCGACCGCCCCCGGGCTCAGCCCGGCCGTAGGCCCACCGCGCACCCCCAATCCCAGATCGTAGGCCAAAGCAGTGGTGGGCAATTGCCCGTCTTCGTCGGTGGTGAGGCGCGCGTAGGCAATCTGCTGCCCCTCACCGTCTTGGACGCGCACATCGTACATAGTGCGCGTCAACAGGCCGGCCAGGTCGGCGAACAACGAATCCCCCTGCGTGACCTGCGAGATAGGCTGACCACGTCCATCACGCAAGACCCCACCGGCCACCCGCCGCGTGCGCAACACCATCGGTAACACTGCACGGGCGGTCGCACCGAGGACCTCATAACTCACCACCAACTCCGGTGGATAGTCTCCCTCGCGGGTGGAAAAACCACGCCAAGAGGAATCATAGCCAGAGACCTCCGGGCCGCGCACCATGATCCCATAGTTGGGGTAGGTGCCGCTCAGCCAGGCGCGAACCAGAGCGGTCACATCCCACTCGTACCATCCCCAGCCGGAATGGACGATCTCGACCGCACCGCCGTAAGCCTCGGCGCAGGCCGGAGCCGTCCGCCAGGTGACAAGGGCCTCGCTCCAATCCGAAATGACCCGACATACGGTAATAGGGCGAGCGGTATCGGGATAGTCCCAGGAGCGCACCAAGTTCAAACGAAGCGTTGCCGACACGACCGAGATACGGTCTGGCAGAGAGACAAGGTCAAAACGCACCAGGCTGCGCACGATTCGGCCAAAGGGGTCGAGGTACTCGTCATAGCCCGCCCACATATCGGAGGTGTCGCCCACGTTGCTGGAGGGATAGCCCTGCAGCACGGAAGCGTCGGCCACAGAGGTGAGCACCATCTGGGTCGCGGCTGAGGGATGGCCCATGTCGGAGCGAACATCGGCCACGGCATAAGCGCGAGAGGGAGAGATAGCCCGCAGACGGGTGCGCGGCAGCAGGCGAGAAAGCAGAGTTGGCCCCTCTGAGACTGTGCCGGCGTCGTCCACAACGCGGCGTGGTGCGGCGTGGCCGGATAGGCGCGCCTCTATGGACGCGGGAACGCCAGGAGGGGGCTCGGCCTGCGCCGCGCCTGGCAACAACATTAGCGCACAAAGCAGTGCGAGCGACAAAATGCAAAAGAGCGATCGGGTGTGCATGGAATGCTCCTCTGTGTCTATACCGGCCCCCTGGCGGTCTTCCACGACGCGTCGAGACGGACAAAGTATACCCCTAACGGGGATCATAACATGTTCACACTAGGGGATCAAGGCGGCGATCGTAAAAATCGAGCCATTCGATCTTGCCATCGAATATTTCGAT
>JACIWY010000465.1 GCA_014360745.1 Chloroflexota bacterium | reverse complement strand
GCTCAAGCGCTCGACGCTTCGCGGCAAGCTGGCGGCGCGCAGCTTATGCGCTAACGGCGCAGACTGATTCGCGCAGCGGCGCGTGGCGAGGCGATCCTAGCAAGGGAGAAGGCAAGCCCCACCAGTCGCGGCCTATCGGGCCTCGCTAGGTCTTGGCGGTTTGCCCTTGTGGTTGGCGTGGTCGGCTATCTTTGCCTCCTCCCCGGTGTGCCGCTCCTCTACAGGCTCTTCCATATCGAGAGTGCCGCGCTGATAGGCTTCCTCGCCCTCCTCAGTTTTGGCGGCTTGCTTGTGGCTCTCCTGGGGGCAATCGCATTGGATCGCTATCACGTCAGCTTGACGAAAGAGCGGCCCGCGGGTGAGGCATGAGCTTCCTCCGCTGAGCCGATGCACTGGAGGTCTGGGCCTAACAACTCGATGGAGCCGACCCGGTCAGCTGCGAGGAATCGAGTTTGAGATACTATCGAAGAGCTGGCCGGGCGGCTCATCTCGGTGCCGTTGGGCGGCCTACCAGCCTCTTGCCGCAAGACTCTGGGCCATCGATTGGCCATGACCGATCTTGGTCTTCTGGGTACATTCTTAAGGAGCCGCGATGTCTACTAATACAATCCGGATCTTGATAGCTGGCGCTCTATTTGTTCATGGAATTGGCCACACGTTAGGCTTCTGGATGCCGGCTCGCTCATGGTTGATGCCCAACGCTGGTGAGTCTAGTTTGCGAGTCTTGAGCAGCGCCCTGTGGGGTCTTGCTGCGGTAGGATTCATCCTCTCCTTGCTCGGATTTCTCGGAGTGGTAGTCCCCACAGAAGTGGTGGCGACCACTTGCAGTAGTCTTTGCCTTCATCTCGCTTGTTGGGCTGGTCCTTTTCTGGGGGACATGGCCAACGTTCAATATCATCGGAGCGCTCGGAATGAACCTCGCCATCTTGGCTACTCAGCTTTGGCTTCGTTGGCCACCGCTCGACATGTTTGGGAGGTAGGCCCGCGTCCAGCTCTTGGGTGATCATCTCGACGCTCGTGGCCACCTAACAACTCGCTGGAGCGGATGCCGCCTGGGGTGGAGTGGAAGGTGGGAGTAGATCAGCGGCGCCGCTCAGCTCGCAACCGTTAGCTGGCCCGCTTCTTGTGAAGACATCAACTGATGACAGATTACGAGAAGCAGTATCAGGAATCTCCAAATGTGTGTGGGCCTCCATTTGCGGAGTTTGTGGCATTCTTCGAGCGCTATAACAAGACACGCGCCCTGGTCTTGGACCTGGGTTGCGGCCAAGGCCGCGACGTCCTCTTTATCGCCCGAATGGGCCATCAGGTTATCGGGGTGGATATCTCTAAGACCGGCATCACACAGATGCTTGAAGAAGCAAAGAGAGAAGGCCTTGACGTACATGGAGTGGTGGCGGATATTGTCGAGTATGAACCTTCTGGAAAGTACGATGTGGTTATATTGGACAGAGTGTTGCATATGCTAAAAGAGGATAGTGAGCGCCAGGGTGTACTTGAGAAAGCAAGCAGGGTCACGAAATCCGACGGTTTCATTCTGATAGCGGACACGCCAAAACATCAGGCGCAAATCCGGTCATTCTTTGAGAATCATCCAGCGGGATGGGTGAAGATCAAAGACGGAAAGGGCAAGATATTCGTTCAGAAGCCGTAAGGCGGTACATGGGCCAGCTAACACCCCTCGCTAGAGCCGACAGTGCCTATCGGCGCTCGTTGTGTCGCGCCCTTTTGGCTTTGTTGGTATATTTGTTCAAAATGGTAGCTTCGTCTTGGCGAACCTACCGCAGGTTCGGAACCTGCGGTAGGATTAATCGCCGTGATGAGGTAAACTATAGATTCGATCATCTCTAGTTCTCGCGCGTCAACCATTCCCCTGGTATGCTCGGTGGCTAGTGCGTGCAACGAGACATAGTCGGCGCTGCGCAGCAACTCCTCGAAGCCGACCACATGCACGTTGAGTCGCTCGGCCCGCTTCACCGAAACAAAGGGGTCGTGAGCGAGTTGGATATCCGAACCACTTCCATCTTTTTGTCCCTTACAGACAAGACTCCCCGAGCTACCCGCCTGACGGACAGAGCAGTTAAACCCATCATAATACGTTGCCCGTCTTGAACAAACCGTCCCAAGGGCTTTAAAGAGACGCGAGCAGTTGCACTCGCAGCCGAACCACAGCCCAAGTACAATATAACTCGCGGGCCAATTGGAGCAACGGAAACTCGCACAGCGAACAAAAGCAAAGGAGCCGAGATGGCAGGCCAAGAGGTGCGTATCGAGCATAATGAGCTAAGGCGCTTCTGCGCCGAGTTGTTGGAAGCGGTCGGGGTTCCTGCGCAGGATGCGGCGCTCACGGCGACGATCCAGGTGGAGGCCGATTTGCGCGGCGTCTATTCGCACGGCAGCCGCGCCATCCCGCGCTATGTGCGCAACATCCGCCATGCCAGCACGAACCCGCGAGCGCATATCACCATAACCAAAGAAGGGCCGGCCTATGCCCTCTTGGACGGCGACTATGGCCTGGGGCAGGTGGTAGCCTATAAGGCGATGGAGCTTGCCATCCAAAAAGCTGACGAGGCGACCGTCGCTGCCGTCGGCGTGCAGCGCAGCAGCCATTTTGGCGCCGCCGCGTATTATACGGTTATGGCCGCGGAGGCGGGGATGATCGGCTTTGCCACCTCCGTCGGGGGCAGCGCCAACCAGGCTGCCTATGGTGGGCGAAACCCGGTCTTGGGCAATAGCCCCCTCTCCTACGCCATTCCGGCGGGCGAGGAGCCGCCCATCGTGCTGGACATGGCGACGGGCCTCTCAGCCCATGGCAAGATCCCCCTGGCCAGGATGGCGGGCGAGCTTTTGCCTGCAGGGTATTTCATGACCAGGGAGGGCGAAGATACGCGCGATCCGGCGGTGGCGGCGGTCGTCATGCCCACCGGCGGGCCCAAAGGTTTTGGGCTGGCACTGACGATGGACACCCTCGCCGGGATCATGTTGGGAGATGTGGCCGCCTGCCACAAGAACCGGCGGGAGCCGGACGAGCCCCTCAGCGCCGGCCACTTTTTCCTGGCCATCCGCGTCGCCAGCTTTCGCCCTCTGGACGAATTCAAGGCCGAGATCGACCGGCAAATACGCACCATTCGCGCTTCTACA
>JACIWY010000464.1 GCA_014360745.1 Chloroflexota bacterium | reverse complement strand
GAATACATTTTACCCGTCTCCGGACGGGTTTTTTGTTTCTGGCTGACCTAAGGCGGGTGGCACCGCGAGGGAACAGGCAGACAACCCCTCGTCCCGCTGCACGCCGATGACGAGTGAATCTACATATCACCACCATCGGCCAACAGCAGGATGAGGGGCTTTTTTTAATTGCGAGACATAGGAGAAAAATATGAATACAAGCACCTTAACATGGCAGGAAGCTATAGGCTCGGAAACGAGGGCGTCGCTCGTACCTTTGATCCGCGAGTTGGCCGTCGATATGGACACCCCCATCTCCGTATACCTCAAACTGCGCGGGCTGGGGCCCTCTTTCCTGTTAGAAAGCGTCGAGGGCGGCGAGCACCTTGCTCGCTTCTCCATGATCGGCACTCAGCCGCGAGCCATTATCCGCTCTTGGCGCCAGTCGGAGGCACGGCCCTCCTCACCGAGTGGAGCAGCTGGCCCGCCTTGCCGAGTCGTCTTGGAAGAAGAAGGGCATTGGCAAGAAATCCCACTGGACGGTGGAGACGTGCTAGACGTCCTCAAGGCCCGTCTACCTAGCTATGGGTCGGAAGTAGATATCGACGCCCTGCCTCGCTTCACCGGTGGAGCCGTCGGTTATATGGGTTACGATCTGGTGCGCTCCTTTGAGCGTATCCCCGCCCTCCACCCGGATACCTTGGGCTTGCCCGAAGCCACCTTCTTGTTGGCTGATCGCCTCGTTCTTTACGACCATGTCAAACATCGTCTGCTCGTCATCGCCCATGCCCGCGCCGATAGCGCCGAATCGCGGCGCGAGGCCGAAGCGGCGCTAGACGAGATGGTGGCACGGCTGCGGCGCCCTTTGCCTACATTGTCCTCACCATTGCCTTCGCCATCCCTCATGGCAGAGCCGGAGCCTCTGCAATCGGCCTTTGACCGCGCTGCTTATGAGGAGGCCGTGCGTCGCACCAAAGAATACATCGCCGCAGGAGATATTTTTCAGGCGGTGATCTCTCGACGGGCTCATCGGCGTACCACTGCCCGCCCCTTTGACATTTACCGCGCTCTGCGTCGCGTCAATCCATCGCCCTATATGTTTTACCTGGAATTGCCCGATGGACTGCGCATCATCGGTTCCTCCCCCGAGGTCCTGGTGCGGCTCGATCGAGGCGTTGTCGAGACTCGCCCCTTGGCCGGCACCCGCCCACGCGGCGCCACCCCCGAAGAGGACGAAGCCCTGGCCCGCGAGCTTCTGGCCGACCCCAAAGAGCGCGCCGAACACGTCATGCTCGTCGATCTGGCCCGCAACGACCTGGGGCGCGTTTGCCGCTTTGGCACAGTGCATGTGCCTATCATGATGGAGATCGAACGCTATTCTCACGTGATGCATATCGTCTCCGAGGTGCGCGGCGAACTCTCGCCCAAACGCGATGCTTTTGACGTGATCCGCGCCTGCTTTCCGGCAGGGACCCTCTCCGGCGCGCCTAAGGTGCGTGCGATGGAGATCATCGAGGAACAAGAGCCCGAATGGCGCGGCCCTTACGGCGGAGCTGTGGGCTATTTCGGCTTCTCCGGCAATATGGATACCTGTATCACCATCCGCACCCTCGTCATGAAGGGAGATCGCGTTTATTTGCAGGCTGGCGCCGGTATTGTCGCCGACTCTGATCCGGTGCGAGAGTTTGAAGAAACCACCAACAAGCTACGCGCCCTTTCACAGGCTCTGACCATCGCCGAACGCGGCGAGATCTAGGGCTACAGGGCAAAGAAGGAGGGACAAGATGATCATCGTCATCGATAACTATGATTCCTTCACGTACAACTTGGTGCAATATCTCGGCGAACTAGGCGCCGAGCCATGGGTTTTTCGCAACGACCGCGTGACCGTGGGCGAACTAGCCAGCATGCACCCCACCCATATCGTCATCTCGCCCGGGCCAGGCACGCCGGAGCGCGACGCAGGGATCACCAACCAGGTAATTCGCCGTTTTCACGGCCAGGTGCCCATCCTAGGGGTATGCTTGGGCCATCAATGCATCGCTCACACCTTTGGGGGCAGGGTGGGCCGAGCCCCCCGGCTCATGCACGGCAAGACATCGCGCATTATCCATACCGGCGACCCGCTGTTTGCCGGCATACCGGCCTCCTTCGAGGCCACCCGTTACCATTCTCTCATCGTAGAAGAGCCCTTGCCCGATGTATTGGAAGTCCTGGCTCGCACTCCTGAAGGCGAGATCATGGCCCTCCGCCATCGCGAGGCCCCAACCTATGGCGTGCAGTTCCATCCCGAGTCGATCTTAACCCAGGGCGGCAAGCGTTTGCTGCAAAACTTTTTGCGGATCACCCAAGTGGGGGCGATTGTATCCCTCGCCGGAACCACGGCGCCCTCTCCCTCCATCGATCTCCCCACGGCCATCGAACGCGCCTTACAGCGCGAGCATCTGAGCACCGATGAAGCCGAGGCCGTTATGAATCGCATCATGTTGGGCGAGGCGACGCCGGCGCAGATCGGCGCCTTTCTGGCCGCTTTGCGCGCCAAAGGGGAGACGGTGCCCGAGATCACCGGATTTGCCCGCGCCATGCGTAATCATGCTACACGCGTTACCCCCACCCGTCGCCCACTTATCGACACTTGCGGCACAGGCGGCGACGGTGCACATACCTTTAACATCTCAACCACCTCCGCCCTGGTTGTGGCCGGCGCCGGCGTGGCCGTGGCCAAGCACGGCAATCGTTCCGTATCCAGCCGCTGCGGTAGCGCTGATGTGCTGATGGCCTTAGGCGTCAACCTGAACCTCCCCCCGGAAAAGATAGCCGCCTGCATCGACGAGGTGGGTTTTGGTTTTCTCTTTGCCCCGGCACTGCACCCGGCCATGAAGCACGCCATCGGGCCTCGTCGCGAGATGGGCGTGCGCACTGTATTCAACATCCTCGGCCCACTCACCAATCCCGCTGGTGCTAGTGTACAGATCATCGGGGTATATCATCCCGATTTGGTCGAAACCCTGGCCGGTGTTCTGCGCGATCTGGGCTCTGAGGCAGCTTTTGTGGTCAACAGTTTTGACGGACTGGATGAGCTTTCGCTGGCCGGCCCCAATACGATAGCTGCGCTACACAAAGGCCAGATCCGACGTATCACCCTCGATCCGAAACAGTATGGCCTG
>JACIWY010000463.1 GCA_014360745.1 Chloroflexota bacterium | reverse complement strand
CAAGAAGGTGCCGGTGGGATCTAGGGCGAAGTTGCGCGGGAACTCGCCTCGCGTCCACTCGTGCTGGATGGGCTTGAGCTTGCCGGTAGCCTGGTCGATGAGGCAGACGACGATGCTGTCATGCCCCCGATTGGAGCCATAGAGGAACTGCCCCGAGGGTGAGATGTGCACGTCGGCGCAAAAGCTTCGCCCTACCCAATCTGCGGGCAAGGCGCTGATCGTCTCGATGGGCTCAAGGGTGCCCTGGCGCGAGTGATAACGATACGCCGTGATGCTCGAAGCCAATTCGTTGATCACATAGGCAAATTTGCCGTTGGGGTGGATGACAAAATGACGCGGGCCGGCGCCGGCAGGAACCTGTCCATCCCCCGCCTCGTGGCGTACGAGCTTGCCCGCGGTAAGATCCATCCGGTAGGCAACTACCCGATCCAACCCTAGGTCGGGCACAAAGGCATACTCGTTGGTGGGATCGGGATAGATGCAGTGGGCGTGAGCTTTTTCCTGGCGGCGAGGATCTACCATAGCCGCGCCCTCATGTTGATGAAAATCGGAGGCAGGAAGGAGCGAGCCGTCCTGTTCGATGGGTAGCATGGCCACACTGCCACCGGAGTAATTGGCCACCAGGGCGTAACGGCCGGTCTTGTCCACGCTGACATAGCAAGGGCCGGGGCCGCCGGAGGATTGTTGGTTGATCAGGGATAGGACGCCAGTTTTAGGGTCAATGGCAAAGGCGCTGACCCCACCGGCGGGCTGGCCCTGATAGTCGGTGATCTCGCTCACGGCATAGAGATAATTCCTCTGCGGGTGGATGGCGAGATAGGACGGGTTCGAGACAACGCCACGGGTGTCGCTCAAGAGCGTCAATTCGCCCGAGAGCATGTCCAACCGGTAGACATAGATACCGGCGCTGTTGTTGTTTCGTGTATAAGTGCCGACATAAAAGAAACAGGTGTCGGGTGCCGAGGACATAGGAGCTCTCCTTTTCACAAATGGTTAGCGCCTTCAAGGCGCGGCGAATGTTCCCAAATCATTGTGCCCCAAGAGCGTCAAAGGCGCAACTCGCATCTATCGCGGGATCGCAGAGGTTATAACGCGTTCAAAAGCGTATGAGACAACGCAAAGGAGGACGGATGCAGATCGAAATACTCTACAAGCCATCTTATTCTATGGGCGTCATCACCCTGGCGCCGAACGAAGAGCTGAACGTCGAGGCGGGCTCGATGGTGGGCATGTCGCCCGGCATCTCGTTGGAAACCAGGGCGACCGGCGGGTTGTTGCGTTCACTGGGACGTTCGCTGCTCGGGGGAGAGAGCTTTTTTCAGAACAGCTACCGTGCTTCGGAGGAAGGAGGACAGGTTATGGTGGCCCCTCCGTTGCCCGGCGACCTCTTTGTGCTCGATCTCGAGAGCGAGGAGTTGATGGTGCAATCGGGCGCCTATGTGGCCTCGGAAAGTGGCATCGAGATAAGCACACGCTGGAGCGGTGCACGTACCTTTTTCGCCTCCGAGGGGCTGATCATGCTCTTGGCCTCGGGGCGGGGCAAGTTGGTACTCTCATCCTACGGGGCGATCCACGAGCTACGCTTGGGCGCGGGCGAGAAATATACGGTGGATACGGGCCATCTGGTGGCCTTTTCCCGCAAGATGGGCTTCCACGTGCGCACCGTGGGCGGGCTCAAATCGACGCTCTTTAGCGGCGAAGGGTTGGTGGTCGACCTAACCGGCCCCGGCCGTGTGTTGATGCAGACCCGCTCCGAAGACGCCTTCCTAGCCTGGCTCATCCCCCATTTGCCCAAGCCTCAGAGCCACTGAACTAGCCCTCCAGCAGAGGGAATTCGGTCAGGCGCAGGTTGGTACATCCATAGGGGATCAACTCCAGCTCCTCCAGCGGCTCGCTCGAACGGACCGGGCTGGGCGGTGGCGGTGCAGCGGCGTTGTGTTCCAGGCCCCAACCCGGCAGGCGACGCCCCCATGCCCGGGCCACGATCGGCGCACCCTCAGGGGAAAAGGGGCGATCGCCGACACCGCGAACGATGAAACATAGATCGCGCTCCGGTGCCGTGGGATTAAGCCGCAAGGCATAGTTCCAAGGTGTTGTAGGATAAACCTCCCAGTCGCCGTGAGGCGGTTCGCCGCCGATGAGTCGCCACTCTTCCCCGATGCGCAGGCTATAGACCAGCGGCCCGCGCACGATGGCTACCGCGCCTTGATAACGCCGCTCGACGACGACCGACATCGGCAGACGCAAGGTAAGCGTCGTGCGGCCCTGCCATTCTCGCCAGAGAGGATAAAAGGTCCCCGCACGCAGGTTGATCGGCTCTTCCCCGTCAATTTGAAAGGTGGCGGCGCTGCACCATGCCGGGATACGCAGATGCAAGGGAAAACGCACGGTTGCCTCCGGCTCGACGATAAGGCGTACCTCCTCGCCAAAGGGATAATCGGTCTGGCAGGCGATGCGCACCGTCGTATCGGCGATAGAGGTCTTGACGACGCACGGCGCATAGGCCAGCGTGGCTAATCCTCCATCGGATGACTGCAGCCAGAGATGAGCGGCGAATTTTGGCCAGCCCTGATGCATATTGGCCGTGCAACAACCATAATTGGGCGCTAGGCCAAAGAGGTTGGCCCCAGGGCCGTTGCTGACATAAATGCGGTCCTCAGCCACACAAGCGATGACCTGATTGACCTGTTGATCGTACTGATGGGCCCACATATCCGGCTTGAAGGTCGCCGGCAGCGCGTTGAAGGCGATGCGCTCCAAGCGATCGCCCAGTTCAGGCCGCCCCAAGAGGCAAGCCAACATCTCTAAGGAAAAGAGGTATTCGACCACGGCGCACAACTCGGTGCCTTGGGAGGGGTTCTTGCCGGCTAAATGTTCGTCTCCGCTAAACACGCCAGTTACCTGGCCGTGCCAGGTGTCCAGGGCGGCTATGGCTTGCAAAGACGCTTCGCCATCCGCCGGATCGCCCGATTGGCGGCTCCACACCGCCGGAGCTTTGAGGGCCATGGCGTTGTTGACCACATGGGTGATCAGGTTCCTGTTCTCGCCGGAGGTTCGCTCGCGATACGGAAAGGCGCGATAGTGAGCGGCCCAGTCGAACCCCTGACGATGCACCTTGGCGGCCAGTTCCAAGAGCCAGCGCTCGCTGGTGCGC
>JACIWY010000462.1 GCA_014360745.1 Chloroflexota bacterium | reverse complement strand
ACCGTGTCGTGGTGCGCAAGACCAAGGAGATCTGGCGCGCCTTTGAGCTGGGACCCGCCGGCACGCGCGTCCACGGCCACACTGTCGAAACCCCCTTTCTGGAGCAGCGCCGGGCGCTTTTCCTCGAATATGGGCTCGCGCCGGCCGAGGCTGCCGAACTGGCCAGGCAGACCTCGGGTTTGTGGGGCGAGGAGTTGCGCCAGGCGATGACGCGCTACCGCGAGACGGGGCGAATGCCGGGACGTTTTTATCAAGAGGGACAATGCCCCCTCGATCCGATACATGGATATTATATAGAGCGGCTGATCGATCCCTATGATTTGGTGGAAAAGCTCCGGCGCGCTGGGCTGCGCCCGCGCCTGCGCGCCTATCTCGGTGGGGCGCGAGGGGGCGCGATGGCGTTAGCCAACGAGGTGTTGACCCGGGCCCCCCTGACGCCGTTGGCGCTGCGCGTGGCCCGCTCATTTCGTCTGGTGGCCGTCAAGGTTGAGAGGTAAAGGATGGATACCCCTGCTGAGGCTCTTGGCCATGGGGCAGCTGCCATTCGGCTGGCGATGCTGACCTTTTACCCCGCCGATCCGGCCTACATCCCCGGCGGCATCCGCATGGTGGCCTACAATTTGGTGAACGCTTTGCGGGCGTTCCCCGATCTAGAGCTGCATGTGTTCCATTGCCATTCGGATATCGACCGAGACCGCATCGTATGCGACGAACGGCTGACGGTGCACTATTTGGCTCTCCCGCGCCGGCGGTTGGTGCCCAACCTGGTGAGCGGCGTGAGGCGCCTGGTACGTGCGCTCCGAGCGTTAAAGCCCAACCTCGTACATGCTCATGCCGCTCACTTTGCCTACGCCGGCAAAATGGCCGGCTACCCCACGGTGTACACTATTCACGGCATTCTGCCCTACGAACGCGAGATCTATAACCGCACCCTTTTCGATCGCCTGCGCTACGGCCTGTTGGATTACTATGAACGGCGCGCCCTACAGCGCGTGGACGCGCTGGTGGCCATCAGCCCTTATGTGCGTGAAGCTTATGAAAGCTTGGGCCGCCTCACGGCGGCTCGTGTGGGCTCGAGATGGCATGCGCCCGAGTGGGTGCGCATCGATAATCCGGTGCCCGACGACTTTTTTGCCCTTCCGGATCGCACGGAGCCATGGCGTGTGCTCTATGTCGGCTCTATTACCGAGGTCAAAGATTTGCTGACCTTGTTGCGTGCCATCGGCCGCGTGCGCGACGTGTGCTTCAAAGTGCGCTTGCGCCTCGCCGGGCGGGCTACCAGCGACGAATATGCGCGACAGGTCCGCGCCTACGTGGGGCAGAGCAGGCTGGAAGGGAACGTTTGCTTTCTCGGCCTGCTGGATCGGCAACAACTTTTGGATGAGTACTCGCGAGCTGCCGTGGTGGCCTTGCCATCGTTGCGTGAGAATGCGCCCATGGCCTTGATCGAGGCCATGGCCTCGGCCCGACCGGTGGTGGCGACGGCGGTCGGGGGGGTGCCCTATCTCGTCCGAGAGGGCGAGACCGGGTTTTTGGTGCCGGCGCAAGACGACGAGGCCCTGGCCGATCGCCTGTTGGCCCTATTGCTCGATCCTGCGCAGGCGCGACGCATGGGCGAGCGCGGTCGCGAGGTGGCGCGCCAACGCTTTGCCGCCGAGCGCGTCGCCTCCGAGTATTACGCGCTCTACAAGCGGTTGCTCATGACGCACGACGTCACGGCACAGGCGCGGGCTCAAGGGGAGCGCTGAGGGCGAGGGTGATCTATGCGCATCGCCGTATTCTCCGAGCGTCTGGCTCCCCCTTTTGACGAAGGGATCAAGAACTATGTCTTGCATTTGATCCGCGAGTTGCGGCGTCGCCATCGCCTGCTCGCGCTGACCGCCTTTGGCCGGGATGTGCCCGAGGAAGGGATCCGCAATCTGCCCTCTAACCCCTTGTTGCTCAGCCCCTGGGTGGCCACGGCCCTACGACGCTTTCGGCCCGAGCTCATCCTCTATGTGCCGACGGCCTGCGCCACTCTCTTTAGTTTTTGGCGTTCGCGCCTGCTCAAGCGTTATGGTCGAGGCGCGCCGGTGGTGATGATCGCCCTGCAGACGCGCCGCTATGGCCTTGTGGCCCGAGCGTTGATGCCCTGGCTGCGCCCCGAGTGCGTCTTGGCGCAATCGCAGGCCACGGGGGGGCCTTTGGCGGCGATGGGGTGTCGAGTTTTCATCCTGCCGCCCGCCGTCGATGTGGAGCGCTTTCGGCCAGCGGAGCCCGACCGGCGGGTGGCGTTGCGCCGACGCTACGGCTTGGATCCCAATGTTTACCTCGGGCTACATGTCGGCCACTTGAACCGGGGCCGCAATATCCAGGCACTGGCCGAGCTACAAGGCCGCGAGGGGATGCAAATCTTGGTGGTGGGCAGCAGCAGCACCCCTGACGACCATGAGTTGGTGGCCGAGTTGGAACAGGCCGGCGTGCGGGTGATCAGCGGATATGTGCCCCACATCGAAGAGCTCTATGCCTTGGCCGATTGTTATCTCTTTCCCGTGTGCGCCGAGAACCGCGCCATCGATGTCCCGCTGTCGGTGTTGGAGGCTATGGCTTGCGATTTGCCAGTGGTGACCACGCGCTATGGCGGGCTGGAGGCGTATTTTGCCGAAACGGAAGGTTTTCGCTATGTTGACGACACAAGCCGGTTGGCCGCTGCGGTGCGGGCGATCCGGTACGTTGCTCGGCCGGGCACCAGACAACAGATCTTGCCTTATACCTGGCCGCAAGTGGTGGAGGGCATGATCGCTTTGCTGGAACGTGAGCTGGGTTTGGCGGGCCAAATGGGAGACCTGCCGGAGGGCATGATACGCGGTGATCTCTAGACAGGCGCGCGCCGCGTTGGAGCAGCGTTGGTACCCGCAACTGAACGAGGTCGTCTTTGAACGTTTTGCCCGCCAGCTCTCCGCGCGATTGCCCAAGGACGCCGTCGTGCTCGATGCCGGGTCGGGGCCGGGAAGCTGGGTGTTGCAACCGTTTCGCGAGCGCATCGGCTTGTTGGTAGGGGTCGATGTTTACAGACCTCCGGAGAGTGCCCTGGATGCCTTGGTATTGGCGCGCACAGAGTGTTTGCCCTTTGCCGATGATTCTTTTGATCTGGTGTTGGCTTATCTGATGCTCGAGCACC
>JACIWY010000461.1 GCA_014360745.1 Chloroflexota bacterium | reverse complement strand
TTCCCGGCGATGGACAGATCTTTGACGCGGCCAACGATCTCGCCATGGGAAATGACAAAGGCCAAGCCCAGCGTATTAGAAAAGACGCCGCTCAAGGGGTTGCCCTGCCCCAGGCCGAGCACATCTTCCACCAACAAACCCTGCTCGATCCCGGCGATGACCTCTTGCAGCGGGGTTTCGCCCGCCTGCACGACGAGGTTGGAAGGCGCCGGCGATGGGGGAGAGAAAAGGCTGCGCGAGCCGTTGCCCGTGCTCTCGGTGCCCATCAAGGTCGCTGTGCGCAGATCGTACAAGAAACCTGTGCAAACCCCCTCTTGGATGGGCGCTTTGCGATAGCAGGGCACCCCTTCCTCATCGTGGCTGCTGCTGCGAGGGCGGCCGGGCAACAACGGGTCGTCCCATAGGGTCAATCGGCGATCAAAAACGAGCTCGCCCTGCCGGTTGCCCAGCGGCGAGGTGCCACGCTGGACATTTTGACCGTTGATAGCTTGTACCAACGGCCACATCAGCACCATCGCGCCTTTGGGAGAAAAGAGCACCGGCATCCTCCCCGAAGGCAAGCTCGCCGCCTTTTTAGCCAGCTCCAATTTGTCGGCCAGACGGGCGATCACCTGACGGTAATCCTCGCTGAGGGAGATGCCGCTTGTGCCATCATAGGTCATCAGCACGTCGTCGCCCCGTACCCGCTCTACACTGACCGATACCGAGAGGCTGGAGACCCGATCGTAGGTATCGGCCCCGGCACTATTTTGCAGCCAGGCCTGATAAAGCCCGCGTTCGATAGAGACATCGATCTTGGCGTCCTGATCGACATCCAGCAAGCGTTGGACGATCTCGTGGCCGATATCGACCAGGGTGGCGATGGGCACCTCGGCCAACTTGGGGTCGTACACCTGCACCGGCTCGCCAGCGCTTGAGGCCGGGAACCGGATGGGCACCTCATCGCCGAACTCGGCAGAGGCCAGCAAATTCTCGACCAATTCCTCTTCGACGACGTGCCCGGCAGCCGCTGTAAAGCCCAAACGGCCGTTTACCAAAGCGCGCAAAGCCACACCTTGGGTCTCTTCTGTGCCGGCCGACTTCATACGGTTGGCCTCGAAGGAGATCTCGGTCGATTCACTCTGAATACGATAGACCTCGGCCTGCTCTGTACGTCGGCGCAACATAGACAATAAATCCATGGCTTCCCCCTTCTAACGCCCACCCATGACGACGCCCTGAATGCGAATATGGGGCGCGCCCGTGCTCACCGGCAGGCCGCCCTGGCCCTTGCCACAGGTGCCCGTCTCGCTAAAGGCGAGGTCGTCGCCGATGGCGTCGATGGCCTTGAGCGTCACAAACAGATTCCCGCTGAGGGCCACATCCTTGACCATCTCGGCGATCTTGCCGTTGCGGATCATGTAGGCGTAGGCGGCGCTAAAGGAAAAGTTCTCCAACATCGTCTGGCCGCCAAAGGCGTCACAGGCATAGACGCCCAGCTTGATGTCGGCGATCATGTCCTCAAAGCGAGCGTCGCCTGGCTCGATAAAGGTGTTGGTCATGCGCACGATGGGAGGATAACGATAGCCGGTGGCCCGGGCGTTGCCGGTGACCGGCTCGTTCATGCGCGCGGCGGTCTCGCGCGAATGTAGCCGCCCCACCAATTTGCCCTCGCGCACCAAATAGGTGCGGCCCATGGGCACCCCCTCGTCGTCGTAACGGTGTGTGCCGCGCAGGCCGGGCAAAGAGCCATCGTCGACGATGTTCAAGATGGGCCGGCCGAACTCGCGCCCCAGGACCATCATCTCCTGCGCCTGGGGGTTGGCATACACAAAATCGGCCTCCGAGAGGTGCCCAAAGGCTTCGTGGATGAACACACCGGCCAGTTTAGGATCGCAGATCACGGGATATACGCCGCCCACCACCGTCTGGGCGCTGAGCAGGTCGGTGGCGCGTTGCCCCACCTCTCGCGCCATCTCCTCCAGGCCCTGCACGCGCTCGTATCCCGCCGGCACCCCTACCCCCCGATGCGCCCGTTCGACGACATTGCCGTCGCGGGCCGTTGCCACCAGGTACGTGAGCACCATCGGGCGTTCTTCGACGATGTAGGTGCCCTCCGAATTGGCGTAGGTCACGGTGCTGAATTGGTCGGCATAGGTGGTTTGAGTGTCCACCACTTTGGGAAAGGAAAGCAGAATGTCGTTATAGCTTTCGAGCAGTTCCTTTTTGTCGTTGAGGGGCACCTGACGAAAATCGATCGCCAGCGCGACGCGGATCTCATCCTGCACCGGCTCCACCTCGGCCAAACGCACCGGCTCTCCCTGGACAAGCCGCGCGCTTTGATAGGCCTGCTCCACCCGCTCCTCCAGGGTATCCAGCGAATTAAAAGTGGCTATCCCCCAGCCGCCGGAATAGACGAGGGAACGCACAATGCCCCCTTCATTCAGGGTCATATCCACCGTCTCCAAACGGCGACCGTGATAGATAATCTTGGTGGTGCGCCGCGATTCGATGCGTATCTCCGTATAGTCGGCCCGGCTGGCCTTTAGCGCCCTCTCGATGCGCTCGCGATCCATTGGCTCATCCTTCCTTTTATGTCCGGCGACGCAAACTCTGCGTTATCCTTCTGCCGTCGAATCCCGGTCCTCCGCGGTTTCCTGCAGGGGATTCTCCACGGCCTCCGGCTCGCCCTCGCCGGCGGCCTTTTCCTCCTCAGGTGGCTGCCACGGTTCGCCAGGCTGATAGATCATGCTCGGCTTGGGATAGCGATGGCGGATCAGCAACAAGCCGCCGAATACCACCACCATAGCCAAGGATACCCATTGGGCGGTGGGCACCCCACCGATCTTCCAGGCATCTGGCCGCAAGAACTCGATAAAGAAACGGATAATGGCGTAAAATATGGCATATAAAAAGAAAATGTCACCGTAAAGCCGCTTATTACGCCAGTTGCGGGCTAGATAATAGAGGATCAGAAAAGCGCCAAAGTTTAGTGCCGACTCGTAAAAGAAGGTGGGATGGAACCGTTCAAAGGCCCGTAATTCGGGCAAACGGTTCTCCGGGGCGATGTAAATGCCCCAGGGCAGGTCGGTGGGCGGGCCGTACAATTCCTGGTTAAAAAAGTTGCCCCATCGACCGATAGCCTGCGCCAAAATCAAGCCCGGAGAGCAGTAGTCGGCCCACTC
>JACIWY010000460.1 GCA_014360745.1 Chloroflexota bacterium | reverse complement strand
TCCACCCGTTGGCCGGTCAACGCCGAGACAAAGATCACCGGCACATAGGGCATAAACCGCAGCGCCCGACGGACATGTGCTTCATACATCGCCGTCGTATGGCTATCCTTTTCTATCAAATCCCACTTGTTGACCACGACGATAACGCTCTTGGCCTGCTCCAGAATGTACCCGGCGACGTGAGTATCCTGGGCGGTAACGCCCTCCGTGGCGTCGATGAGCAACAAGACCACGTCCGCGCGGCTGATGGCGCGTAACGCACGCAAGACGCTATATCGCTCAATACCCGGTTCGATGCGTCCTCGGCGGCGGATGCCCGCCGTGTCGATCAAGACGACCTCTTGATCTCGATAAAGGATGCGCGTATCGATGGCATCTCGCGTGGTGCCCGGCGCCTCGCTGACGATAACCCGCTCCTCGCCCAGAATGCGGTTCAACAGCGAAGACTTGCCCACATTAGTGCGCCCGACAAGGGCGATGCGCACTGCGGCCGCCTCTTCTTCCTCGGGGGGCATTTCGGGCAGAGCTTCGGCGATGCGATCCAAGAGCTCGCCGGTGCTCATCCCCTTTTCGGCGGAAAGACTCAGCGGCTCGCCCAGCCCAAGGGCATAGAATTCGGGCACGTTCAGCTCGCGCTTGAGATTGTCCACCTTGTTGACGACGAGAATGATCGGCTTGTTCGCGTGCCGCAACAGGTCGGCGATCTCGTAATCACCGCTGGTAACGCCTTCCATCACATCCGTCAGGAAGACGATCACATCGGCCTCGTCGATGGCGATTTGGGCCTGGGCGCGCACCTTTTCGGTGATCGTGTCAGCGTCGCGTAAGACGAGGCCACCGGTATCGATAAGGGTAAAGACCCGGCCGGCCCATTCGACGTCGGCATAGTGGCGATCGCGGGTCGTGCCGGGCACGTCTTCGACAATGGCCAGACGCTGGCCCGCCAGACGGTTAAAGAGGGTCGATTTGCCCACATTCGGCCGCCCTACTAAAGCGACCAAGGGTTTTCTGGCCACCATGTGTAGCTTGCTCCGTGTCAGGCGCCGGACGCCTTTGGCGACGGAGTAAGGGTCGCCGCAGACGTCGGAGCTGGCGATTCTACCGAGATAGTGATCGTGCCGGTTACGGTGATGGCAGCGGTCGGCGTGAACGTTGGCATTTGCGTAACCGTAGCCGTAGGCGTCGGAGTGGGCGTAGGTGGCTCGCTAATGGTCACCTCAATCGACTTGGGCGAGATATCGCTGACTACCAGGTCGCGCAGCTTGCTATCCTGCGACACAAGCAGGCTGACCACCGGCTTGACCTGATAAGTGCCCGGACCGAGGCCGCTCAGATCGACATACGCTTCGAGGAGATCGGTCTCCAATTCGTCCAACAAAATGGCCGGGCCGGTGAGGATGACGTCCACTTCGGACACGGAAAGTTTGGCCACGAGATCGGAACGCAGCTTCTTGACCTTAAGCGGCAGCTCGAGCGTGGTGCCCCCGGTAACGGCGTCGATCCCGACGGTGACAAGCACGGTGGCCTTTTCGCCCTCTTTGGTGCCAACGACAGAAACCCCCTCAGGCAGGGCCAGTTCCATGCGCTCGGCGATCATGCGCGTCGCTCCGCTGATATCCAACTCGCCCCGCGTATCCACCAAGCCGCCCATAGCATCGATGACACTGGGAGGCCCCACGACGGTGACGGTGGCAGGCACCACATCAACGCCGCTGACATAGTAGCCGCGCGCCGGGTGCCCCGTAGTGCGCACACGGACGGCCACTTCGCGGTAGTTTTGCTTCCTTTCAATGACCACCCGCACGCGGACTTGGGGTGGCGTAAGAAGGACGCCGGTCACCGACTGGCCTCTTTCATCCACAGGCTGAGGGGTCATCTCTTTTTCCACTGTGGCTCGCTCGTTGAGCAGAGAAAGGTTCACCTCCAGCCGGCTCACCCGGTCGACCAAGGAACTCGGCCCCTCGATGCGGACGAGATTGGGCTCCACTTCAGGTGCGTACACGCGATAGCCCAGAGGCACTTCTTCGCGATCGGTAAGGTTGACGACCACCTCTTTAAGCTCTTGCTTGAGGGGCTCCAGTCGCACATAAAGGGTGCTCGGATGCACACTCAAAATGGTCACCGTCGGATCGGTGGAAGAGACCACCACCGGCACGGCGTGCATCCCTTCGCCCAAGCCCGCCAAATCTGCGACGGCGTTAAAATCCTCGCTCTGGAGTGTGTTCCAACTTGAGGAAAAAGCCCGAATTTTGATCTGCACACGATCGGGCGGGTCGTTGGTAATCACCAGCCCCGTTGGGTTATTGAGCATGGTAATAGGGATCGGCTGGGGGAAAATATCCTCTACGGGCCGATCGTTCTGATAGGTCGCATTGACCCAAACCACAAGCGCCAGGACGAGGGCTAGTATGGCGGTGCCGATATCATCCCATAATCTTTTACGCACTGGTCACTCCTAACGCCATGCCATCATAACGCTCAGGGAAGCTCTTCCTTCCGCTGTCGCCGCGTGGCGCGTGAGCTTGCGCGCCTCGGGGTAAGCAAATCCTGCAGCAAGTTCGTCAGACGCCGCTCGTCCAGATGTCGAACGATACGCCCGTTGCGGGCGATGGAAATAATGCCCGTTTCTTCCGACACGACGATCGAAATGGCATCGGTCTGCTCGGTAATGCCCACCGCTGCGCGGTGGCGCGTACCGAGATGGGTATCCGATACGACAGCTTCGGCCAAGGGCAGTACGCAGGCCGCCGCCATGATGCGATCGCCGCGAATGATCACCGCGCCATCGTGCAACGGGGTGTTGGGGAAAAAGATGGTCAACAACAGGTCGGAAACGACCAGGCTGTCTAAGCGCACGCCCGTCTCTATATGGTCCTGCAGGCCGGTCTCTCGTTCGATAACGATGAGGGCGCCATGGCGGCGTTCGGCAAGGCGCTGACACGCCGAAGCAACCTCGGTAATGACGTGTTGAAGCTCGATATCACGGCCTGCCCAGAAATAGAGCCCCCCAGCTCGGCCCAGGCGATCGAGCGCACGGCGCAACTCGGGCTGCAAGATGATGGCCACGACGACGAGCAACGCCTGGCCGCTGCTCTTGAGCAACCAGTTAAAAGCCGTCAGATCAGCGATGCTGCCAAACAGCGAGACGATAAGTGCCAACAAGA
>JACIWY010000046.1 GCA_014360745.1 Chloroflexota bacterium | reverse complement strand
TCACGTCATTATCCTCGCCGGTGATCAGGTGACCCTCGGTTTGAGGCCGGTGATCCTTGGTCCGCCGACGTCGGCGGTGCCTGCGCAGATGACAAGGGTTGAGCGGCGACTGGGGAACGTCGCCCGGCTCCTCGGTTACACGGTGACGCGGTTTGCAGAGCGGCTGGAGGTGACGCTGGTATGGCAGAGAGAGAGCCCCTCGTCGACAAGCGAATACAAAGTTTTCATGCATCTGCGCGACGGGGGGACGATCGTCTCGCAACACGACGGGGTGCCGGCCGACGACGGCCGGCCCGTCTGGAGCTGGCGCCCGGGCGAGATTATCGTGGATCGGCACAGCGTGCCCCTCGATAAGGTCAAACCGGGCATCTATGCTCTCGTCATAGGGCTGTACGATCCTATCAGCGGCGCGCGAGTTCCGGCATACGATTCTCTGGGCAGACGCCTGGCTTCCGACGAGATTCCCCTGGCGAGCATCCGCCTGGAAGATAACTATGGCCTTTGATACCCTGGAAGCCGTTGAGAGAAGCAAACGGCGCCTTGACCGACGGGGAGATCATCGCCCTCGCCGAGCGGTTCGATCTCGCGACTTGGTCTTTTGGGAGAAAAGATTTGACTTATCGGACGGTTTTGCGCTATGGGTGCGCTGCCATTATGATTTGATCCGATAGCGAAAAGGACGCCATCGCACCTATGCCATCTGGCCACAGGTTCGACGCAGTTACGGCGATAATTACGCGATACACTTTACCTACGAGGGTAACACGTTGACACAGGAGCGGAACTCGCCGCAGGGTCGGCTCATAACATGGCTGGCGCTCTCGATTCTACTCGCCGGCACCGCCTATTATACCCGGCGCCTCACGGCTTGGCTGGCCTACGACGACGAAGGCGGTTATCTCTACGCCGCCTGGCGCATCTCGCTGGGCGAGGTCCCCTATCGCGACTTTTTGACGCCCCAATTGCCCGTTTTCCTCTACCCGGGCGCCCTTGTGCTGGGCCTCAGCAACCTCTCGGTGGCCGCCGCGCGTTGGTCGATGACCCTCTATGTGTTGGGCGCTTTGCTGTTGACCTTCCTGACGGTGCGACACCTATGGGGCGCTTGGCCCGCCTTGCTGACGCTGGCGCTTATGGCTATACAACGCGACATTTTTTGGGCGGCACGCTTTTTCCGGCCCGAGGCGCCCATGCTCTTTTGGGCCGCCCTGGGATTGTACTGGTTCGTTCTAGGCTACCCACAGCGTCGACGAGGCTATCTGTGCCTCGCCGGCGTGGCGCTTGGGGCGTCGATGATGTCCAAATTGTTCGGCGCGCTGCCTATGGCCGGCCTTGGCTTGTTCCTGCTGTTAGATGGCCTGCGCCATCGCAACTGGCGAGATACGCTTTTTGCCATTTTATGCGTCACCTTGCCCTTTACCATAGTCGTGGGCGTTGTCGGTGGCCTGTTCCAAGGGCTGAGCGGGCATTTCGTTGCCGCCGTCCTCGGCCATCACCTCCGTCAAGGCAGCGGCACGCCTTGGCGCCAGGTGGTGCTCAAAGCCTTTGCCCTTTACGGCGACTATGTTCGAGCTCAGCCGGCCTATATAGCCCTCAGCGGCGCAGGCTTGCTTTGGCTGTTTTGGCCGCGCCCAAGCTCGCAAGCACGCAGGCCGATGTCCGGCCTTTACGCCTATCAGTTGCCCACCGTGGCGGCCTTTATGTTGATGACCCGCTCCCTGCAAGAGCGCCATCTGACCTACATCGTGCCCGCCTTGGCCGCCCTGGGCGGCTTTGGCCTGTACGGCCTTTGGCAGAGGATCGCCGGCCTCGCGGCACATGGAGGCGCGCCGGCTCTGCGCGTGGGGCGGCGCGTCTTGGCCTGGGCACTTGCCTCGGCTTGGCTGGCCTTGGCCTTGCTCCCCCAAGCGCGGCATAACGCCCTGGTGGCCGGTTGGGGGCCGGACAACACCGCGGAGTGGGTGCGTTATCTTCAGGCCCATACCGCCCCCGACGAATATATCATGAGCGATTACCCAGGGCTCAACTTTTTCGCCCGGCGACCCGCGCCGCCCATCGCCGCCGGCATCTCGCGCGGCGCGGCGCTCAGCGGCCAGATTCTCGGCACCCAGCTCATCCAAGAGATCGAAGCGTACGGCGTGCGCATGGTGCTGCTCAACATCGCCCACGGCTCACACCAGTTCGTGAACCTCCATGATTATCCGGCGTTCAAACGCTACCTTCAGACCCACTTTCACCTGGTCGAGCGCCGCCAGTATGATTATCGCTTGCTGGAAATCTATGCCCGCGAGGACCTCTGGCCGGGCGAGACGCTGCGCGCCAACCTGGGCTATCAATTGGAGCTGACGGGTTTGCACTGGCTACAACAAGAGGTCGCGCCTGGCGACCAGCTTCAGATGGAGTTGCGCTGGCATGGCTTGGCCTCCATGCCCGAGGACTATTGGGTGACGTTGCGGCTCATGGACGGGCGAGGCCACGAGTGGGGCTTGGGGGGAAAGCAGTTGGTGGACATCGACCGCGAGACTTGGTGGGACGAAAAGGGCCTGGAACGCGCCGTGCTCATCCCCACCACCCGCTGGCCGCCCGACGAGACCACTTTGCAGACCTTCGAACTGCCGGTGAACGCGGGCACTCCTCCGGGGAGGTACGACGTACTGGTGCGTGTCCACCCCGAGGGCCGCTGGGCGGGAGTGCCTTTATTGGATGAAAATGGGCAGCCTATCGGCTATGACATCCGCTTATCCCAGGCCGTCGTGCGGCCGGCGCCACAGCCGCCCAAGGTCGAGCGTCTGAACCTGGCGACCCGCTTGGAGGCCGCCCTAGGGCCCGACTTGCGCCTTCTCGGCTATACCCTTTCCACAGGGGAGGCTCGCCCCGGAGATCGGCCGATCGTCAAGCTTTGCTGGCAGGCGGGCCACGCCCCCGCCCAAGACTATGCCGTGCGCCTCCGCCTGACGGACGGCGTAAAGGTCTGGGCCGAGACGACGGCGCCGCTTGCGAGCCCAAGCTACCCCAGCAGCCGATGGCCCGCGGGCGAGATCGTATGTGGCCAGTACGACCTTGGCGTCGATCGCCGAACGCCGAGCGGCGAGTATGGAGTATGGGCCGATCTATTGGACGACAAGGGCCAGGTGCTCGACAGCGCCCAATTGGCCGCCCTGCCGGTGCGCGGGCGCGAGCGAAGCTATACCGCCCCCATCATGGCCCAAAGGAGCGGCGCCCGTTTTGGGCAGCCGGGGCGCTTCACCCTGTTGGGTTATGAGCTGTCTACCTCGGCCTTGTTTCAGGGAGGCGCCTTGACGGTGACCCTCTGCTGGCGAGATGAGATGGCAATGGACACCTCTTATACCTTCTTTTTGCATCTGCTGGACGAAGCCGGCCGGATTCGCGGCCAGGTAGACGCCTTGCCTTGCGGCGGCACCTGCCCGACGACGAGCTGGTTGCCCGGCGAGATTCTGGTGGATACGTACACCCTCGCCGTGGCCGCCGATGCCCCGCCCGGTCGCTATACGCTGGCTTTGGGCTGGTATGATGCCGACACGGGCGTACGATTGCCGGGCACCGATGTGCAGGGGCAGCCTTTGCCCGACCGCCGCCTCCTGCTGGGTAAAGGGGAGATCACCCTTCATTAAAGAACAAGTGCCCGGCCTTCAAGACTCTCAAAGGGGGAACGATGAAGATCTATATTCTCACCGATCTGGAGGGCGTCTCGGGGGTAGCGCGCTGGGATCAGACCGGCGCCGACACCCCCGGCTATCCGCAGGCTGTGCGGCTGATGACCGAGGAGCTACGCGCCTGCGTAGAGGGGATCCAACAAGTTGATCCTCAAGCGGATATCTGGGTGTGGGATGCCCACGGTTGTGGCTCCATCGATTTTGAGCGCTTTCCCCGTGGCGCCAGGATGATTAACAACATGCGCATCGAGCCGCCTTCCTATCTGGACGACTCGTTCGATGCCCTCTTTTTCCTGGGCCAACACGCCAAAGCGGGGACGCTTGGCGGTAACCTGGCGCACAGCTACTCGTCGCGCAATATCGAGTACATCCGCATTAACGGGGTCGAATTGGGCGAGTTCGGCTGCCGGGCCGCGCTGGCGGGGGCCTATGGCGTGCCCACCGTCTTTGTCAGCGGAGACGACAAGATGGCCGCCGAGGCGCGCGCCTTGATCCCCGGCATTTACTGCGCCGAGGTCAAGATCGGCCTGGAGCCCCAGGTGGCCTTGCATATGGCCCCAGAGGACGCCCGCGACCTCATCCGCTCTGTGGCGGCCGAGGCGACGGCGCACGCGCACGAGATCGCGCCTTTTGTTCTCTCCGGCCCCCCTTATGAGCAGGAAATCCGCATTTGGGCGCGCACCGATCCCGTGGCCTACACGTCGCGAGGATTCCGACAGCTCGACGCGCGCACTTTTGTCAAAGTGGCGGAGCGCCTGGAGGATCTACTCATCTGATCGAGCGCCTCTCACAAGCGCTTTAACGGCGGCGCTCGACGAAATAAAAGGGATCGCTGCGCAGCGCCTCTAACGCGCGGCGCCACATCGGCCGGGCTTGGAGAATATGCACCGTGGCCTGCAGGACCCGGCCGGCCTTGATTTCGGCGCCGGCCGTTAGCAAATCGGCGACCCGATCGTAACGTTGCCTCCAACCGGCAAAGTTATGATGGCGATGGCGCGCCGACCATTCGCGGCCCTGGGCATCGATGATGCGATAGATGTATGTCTCGCCAAACAGGTAGGGCACCTCGGCCAACTCTTCCACGCCGTGCATTGATGTGTTGGGCCGCAGCCCACAGCCCAAAAAAAGGATCTGCCCACCGAGATCGCGCACCCGACGGAAGGGGGAATGCGGCCCAACGGGCGTATCGTCGAGGTGATGCTCGGCCAGGATCCCCCCCGCCAGGCGCCCGACGCCGCATACCGAATGGGTAGGATGGATGCTGCGCAGCGTGCCCGACCTGGTGCGAAAATGCTCGGGGATGGCGCCTACGTTGCTCGGCGTGCGGAGCACATCAAAGACCGGCTGTTCCGGGCCGACCAGTTCATAGCTCAACGCGGGCATGAGCAAAGTGCCATCGGGGCCCAACGCCTCTAGCAGGCCCAGGATCACCGTCTCGGGCCCACCGGGGACATGCCCCAAAGAGGAAAGCGACGAATGCACCAGGACGATCCCGCCGCGCCGCAGCCCTACGCGCAGCAACTCGGCGCAAATACGCCGTCTGGCTTCATCCGCCCCCTTCGCAAACCCTTTTGGAAGGTCCATTGCCTCCTTCCACTCCTTGTATTATGATAGTTGGCAAGAACCCGTTGCCCAGGAAAGGACAAGCCATGGAACGTACGCGCGTAAATTACGATTATCAACTCACCAAGACCTTGGCCCTATTGCGCAACCCCGGCCTGCTTCTGGCTTCTACCAAGGCCAACGGCCAATCTAACGTCATGACCATCGGCTGGGGCAGCGTGGGCGTCATGTGGGCGCGGCCGGTCTTTGTGGTCATGGTCAGGCCGTCGCGCTATACCTACGAATTCATCGAGGAATCCCAAGCCTTTACCGTCAACGTGCCGAGCGAGGCGATGCGCTCCTTTGTGGGCGTGTGTGGCACGCGCAGCGGCCGTGACCTGGACAAGTTCGCCGCCTATCATGTAGCTACGACGCCCGGTCAAATGGTGCCCGCCGTCACCATCGACGACTGCCCGATGGTCTACGAGTGCCGGGTCGCCCACTTTAACGATCTGATCCCGGCCAACTTGAGGCGCGACATCGAAGAGGCTTCCTACGGGGGGCGCGATTATCACCGCTTCTACTATGGCGAGATCCTGGGCGCCTACGCCGCCGCAGACTACTAAATCAGATAGAGAGGTAAAGACGCGAACGGCTTCGCGTTCGCGTCCCCAAAAACGTGTGTGGTTTTAGCTTTTCTTGACCAGGCTGACCCCCGTGGCGTCGGTGTATAGCTCGCAGATGCCGATGGTGTCCAGCTCGCCCTTGCCCAAACCGTCGGCCTGGGTGTAGAGCTGATGGACCAAGGCGGCTAGGAACATGGGCACGTCCATCGCCTTGCCAAAATCGAGTGCCAAGCCCATATCCTTGCGCATCAACTCTAGTTTGAAGCCGGGTTTGAGGTTGCCCACCAGCACGCTGTTGGCCAGCTTCTCGTTGATAATCCAGCCGCGGCAAGTGGCGTTCGAGAGCGCCTGATGGACCAGGCCGGTATCGATACCGGCCTTGGCAGCCATGGTCAGCGCTTCGGAAGCGGCGACGGTGATGGCGGCGACGATCATATTGTTGCACAACTTGACCACCAACGCCGAACCATTCTCGCCGATGTAGGTGATGTTCTTGCCCATGCCCTGTAGCACGGGCAAGACCCGTTCATAGGCCGAACGTGGCCCGCCGACCATAATGGCCAGTGTGCCGGCGATGGCTCCGCTCTGCCCCCCACTAATGGGGGCGTCGAGCATGGTGATGTCTCGCTCGGCCAGGGTCGCCGCCACACGTCGTGAGGTCAAGGGCGAGATGGTGCTGGTATCGACGACGATGAGCCCAGGATGGCCCCCCTCGCGGACACCCCTTTGGCCGAGCATCACCTCTTCCACGGCGGCATCGTTAGAAACACAGCTCACCAACACCTCGACCTCTCCGGCCAGCTCGGCGATAGAGCCCTTTTCCGTGGCGCCTTTTTGTAACAGTCGCTCTATCGGCGCTCGGTTGCGATGGGCCACGACGGCTACCTCAAAGCCGGCCTGGAGCAGATTGGCCGCCATCGGCTCGCCCATGGTGCCCACGCCGACAAAGCCCACGCGTTTGATCATACCCTATCCTCCTCACTTTAATGGATAAATCAGGCTTCCTTTTCACCCACCCTGGTGCCACACTCGGAGCAAAACTTGGCCCCTGGGGACAATTCCGCCCCACACTGGGCGCAAAACTGGGGTTGCGGCTCGGCTTGAACTTCGGGCAAGCGCTGGCCGCAATGCTCACAGAATTTGGCCCCGACGGCGACGCTGCCGCCACAATTCGGGCACTGGGTCATCTGCACGCCAGCGGGCGCGCCTGTTACAGGCGCTGCCGCAGCCGCCCCGGCGGCCATTTCCTGTCCCTGCGGCTGGCGGGCGATGTAGGAGGCAACTTGATCGAAAATTTCGTCGGGCAGCTTGCTCTGCTGCCATGCGCCTACAGCAGCCGGGATCATGGCTGGCCAAAGCAGGAGCAGGCCCACGGCGCCGACCACAGCCTTATCCAGCCACTTGCCCTGCCCACATTCCACCTTGATGTTCGGGCCGGCCCGGCTCACCACCACGTTCGTGGCCAGCGCCATGCCCAACACCTGGCGCCAGCCCTCTTCGCGCCGTGCCTGGATGAGCATACCACCGCCTTCGACCGGCATGACCTGGGTCTCAAAATCTCGGTTCTTCAGCCACTGTTCTAGATCGTCCGCCAAAGGTTGCAGAGCGAGCTGGGGGGCATAAAAGATACGCTCTTTGGGCATGGTGATCTCCTTTCCATTGCCACTACCGGATGTCGGCACTTGTTCATCGACAGATCAACACTCAACGCTGGCGCGAGACAAGATCATGTTCTTTACGTGTTCTCCCCCGATAAAGTTTCTTGATCTTCCTGCTCTCGCTCCGCAGCGAGGGTGACCAACACCTTATCTACGCGCGGGCCGTCCATATCCATAACCTCGAACGTGATGCCGCCCCACTCGAGACGCTCCGCCACCGTTGGAATGCGGCCCAATTGCATGACCAAAAAGCCGGCCACCGTCTGATAGAACCCTTGCTCCTCGCCGGGCAACTCTTCGATGCCGAACAGCTCTTTGAACTCATCCACCGGCAACAACCCATCCACCAGCCAAGTGCCATCCTCACGACGAACGGCTTTGGGCTCTTCTTCCTCTGTGGCGGAGGGAATGTCGCCGACGATAGCTTCCAGGATGTCGATGAGCGTCACCAAACCCTGGATGTTGCCATATTCATCGATCACCAGCGCCATTTCGGTCTCGGATTGCTTAAAGGCGCCGAGCACCTTGAGCGCTGGCATGACCTCGGCCACATAAAGGGGCTTGCGGATCAACGGGCGCAGATCCAGCGGTTGGCCGCTCAAGCTTTGCGCCAACAAGTCCTTGGCCTGCACCTCGCCTAGCACGTTGTCCAAACTTTCCTTGGCCACCGGGAAGCGAGAGTATGGGCTGGCCAGGATCTTGGCCCGTAGCTCCTCGGGCGAGTCGTCGATGTCCAGCCAGACCACATCGCGCCGAGGAGTCATCAAGCCGGCGGCCCGTCGCTCGTCCAAAAGGAGCACCCGCCTGACCAACTCCTCTTCCTCTTCTTCAAAAATGCCCGCCTCGGTGCCCTGCTCCAGGAGGAGACGGATCTCTTCTTCGGTGACGGGCGGTTCCTTCGAAGGGCGAATGCCCAGCGTCCTGACCACCAAATCAGTGGAGAGGCTGAGCAAGCGCGCAACTGGCGAGACCAGGGCGGCAAAGAGGCGCATAGGCCGGGCCAGGGCGGCGGCAATTCGTTCCGGGTTGCTCAACGCAATCCGTTTGGGGACCAACTCGCCGAGGACCAACGAGAAATAGGTGATGACCAGCACCACAATGGCCAGGGCGATGGACTGGCTATAGGGGGCCAAGCCGGGGAAGCGCGCCAGCCATGTAGCCAAAGGGCGAGAAATTGCCGCCCCACCGAGGGCACCGGCCAGGATACCGATAAGGGTAATGCCTACTTGGACGGTGGAGAGAAAGCGTGTGGGCCGCGAGACCAAGTCGAGAGCCATGCGCGAGCCTTCATCGCCGCTTGTGGCGCGATCCTGGAGCCGTGTCTTGCGCGCCGAGACGAGGGCCATCTCAGCCATGGCAAAAAGGCCGTTGATCAACACGAGTAACAGAATAAAGAAGATCTCGGTCAGCATAGCAAAATACCCCAGCCCATATCTCGCCGCCGGGGCGCCTGTTGTTCCCCTGGATCTGTTTCGCCGCTCATCTCAACCGAACCAGCCTCCTGTTGTAACCACCTGCCGGCCCAAGACCCCCTTCGCACTTTCCCAAGGCCAGAGGCCCTTCCCTCCGTTTGCATGTACGCACATAACCCATTATAACAGGCCGTTGTGATCGCACAAGCTGGGGCCCAATCGATTCCCCTATTGGAATACACACCGCATCTGAAGAATATGGAGATGGAAAAGACCATGATTGCGGGGCAAAAGCGCGTCGCCGTACTCTGCATCCTGCAAAGCACGGAGGCCTTTTTGCTTATTCATCGCGCCCAGGACCCCAATCGCGGCAAATATACCCCTATAGGTGGCAAGGTGGACCTTTTCGAAGGCCCTCGCCAAGCCGCCTATCGTGAGGTGCGCGAAGAAACAGGGCTGGAGCTGCCCTCTGTAGAGGTGCTACGCTTTCGCGGCGTCCTGATCGAGACCTCGCCCACAGCGTACAACTGGATCAGCTTTGTCTATTCGGCGCAGGTGGGGCACTTTGAGCCACCGCCCTGTCGCGAGGGCGCATTGGAATGGGTGCCCATCCGGTGCCTGGCCGATATCCCCACCCCGGCCACCGATCTCACCATTTATCGTTACGTCCTCGAAGGGCAGCCTTTCGTCCTCGATGCCCATTGGAGCGGGGAATTGGAGCTATTGACGATGCGCGAAGAGTTGAGCGGCAAGACGATTTATGAGGCTGCGCCCGGTTCCCAGAATCATCATTCCACCCGACAGATGAACCCCTTCAAGTAGGCCCCTTCGGGAAAGGTAAGCAGCACCGGATGATCCGGCCCCTGCGACAATCGGCGGAGGATGCGAACCTCGCGCCCCACATCGACGCTGGCCCCAAAGAGCACCTTCTGAAACAGGTCTTCATTGACCAAACCCGAACAGGAGAAGGTGGCCAACGTGCCGCCCGGCCGTAGCAATGCCATGCCTAGCATATTGATGTCTTTATAACCGCGGGTGGCCGAAGGGATCTGCCGCTGAGAATAGGCGAACTTGGGTGGATCGAGGATCACCACATCAAAGCGGCGCCCGGCATCTCGATAGGCGCGCAACACTTGAAAGGCATCTCCGGCCACATATTTGGCCTCGGTGCCCGGCGAGGGATTGCGGGCCATGTTCTCCTCGGCCAGTCGCAAGACGTCCGCCGAGCTATCTAGATGGATCACCCGTCTCGCGCCCTTTTGCGCCGCATAGACGCCAAATCCCCCCGTATAGGCGAACACGTTGAGCACCTCGGCACCCGCACAGTAATCGGCCACGAAACACCGATTTTCCCGTTGATCCAGATAAAAGCCGGTCTTGTGCCCCTGGCGCAGGTCCACCCCAAAGCGCAAACCCTCCTCCAGGATCTCGACCAGCGGCGGCGGCTCCTCGCCATACAAAAGGCCGGATACCCCTCCCAACCCCTCCTGCCCGCGTACCTCGACGTCGCTGCGCTCGTAAATGCCGCGTGGGGCGAGCAACTCTGCCAACAACCCGACGATCGTCCGGCGCCAGGGCTCCAGGCCCAGGGCCAGGAATTGCACCACCAGCCAATGGCCATCGGCTCCACCGTAGCGATCGACGATCAAGCCGGGGAGCCCGTCCGACTCGGCATAGACCAGGCGATACGCCGTCGTCCGTTCGTCCTGGGCAAAGCCCTGCCGTCGTGCGATGGACGTCTCCAACCGTCTTCGCCAAAAAGCCGCGTCGATTGCCTCTTCGTTCCAAGTGAGCAAGCGCACGACGATCTGGGAATGAGGGTTGTAATAGCCCCGGGCCAAAAAGGCCCCATTCTGATCGAGGACATCCACCACATCGCCGGGCTGGGGCTCGCCTTGCGTCTCACGCACCGCCCCGGTGAAAATCCACGGGTGGCGATGGAGCACCGGTTTTTCTCGGCCCCTTTTCAGCCGAATAGCAGGCATGGATAAACTCCTCTTCTCTCAAGCACCCTTTGCCAGCTGCCGGGCACCGACCCGCGAATAGGCCAAGCGCGCGGCACCTTTCGCCTTCTACTTCGCCGCCTCAAGGAGATCTCCCTTTATCCTCACCTCTTGGATGGGATACGGCAACTCGATGCCATGCTCGATAGCGGCGTGCTCCAGGGCTATCACCACCTCTGAATGCACTTGAAGGATGTTGTGATCGTTCTGGTCAATCCAGAAAAAGAGGGCCAGGCTCATGGCCGAGGCGCCCAAGGCTTGAGCATAGATGGCGGGTGCGGGCTCCTTAGCCACACCGCTCACAGCCGACACCGCATCTAAAAAGGCCGCGATAGCTCTCGGCGCATCCTGGCCGTAACCCAGCCCGATCTCGACGCTCCGCCGGCGCAGGGGCAGCTCGGTCAGGTTGATGATTGGCCCGCTAAAAACGCTCATATTGGGCAGAATCAATTTGCGGCCATCGAAGGTGTGAATGACCGTATCGCGGATGTTGATGTCGAGCACCTTCCCGGTATAGCCCGCGGCCTCGACGACATCGCCGATGCGAAAGGGTTGGCGCAACAACAACAAAATGCCGGCCACGAAATTGCGGGCGATATCTTGGAGGGCGAAGCCGATGGTAAAGCCAGCGATGCCCAGCCCGGCCACAAAGCTGCTCACGTCGAAATTGACTTGGTCGAGCGCGGCCAGGGTACCCATCGTCACGATGCTCCAACGCACCAGGTGTTCCATCAGGCGCACGATTTCGCTCTTGGGTACCCGCTTCTCCATTGCCCGCCGTGCCGCTTTGGCCGCCAGGGTGGCTACAACTAGGCTGACCAAAAAGAGCAACAAGGCAGTCACCAACCGGGGCAAAAAGCGGAGGAACTCGGCGAGCGTATTCTGTAAAGAAATGGTATCCATGCCTCCCTCCAAAATTATAGGGTGTGGCGATCCACCTTTTCCACCCGCACCACGAGTACCTGATGGGTGTCTGCTGTGATGGCATAGCGTTCGTCCACTCTGTGGCCGACGATCCAGACGATGCGATCCCGTTCATCAACCAACAGGGGCACTCGGTCTCGCTCTCGGCTCGGAATCTTGGCGTTGATCATGTAATCGCGCACGCTTTGATAGCCGCCCAGGCCCAGGGGACGAAAACGATCGCCCGCCCGCCGGGGCCGCAGTGCCAAGCGTTCACCCGCGAGGTCGGCATCCAAATAGGCCACATAGGGGTCGGGATTGTTGCGCCAGGCCTCCGCCAGGGCCCCTCGGCTCACACGTAAGAGGTTTATCACCCAATCGCTCCCCGGCAAGGGCACACTACCCTCCCTCGACAATGGCAGGCGTTCTGTAACCCAAGGGCGATCTCGCGCCGGAGGTTCATAACCGATATCGGCCAGCGTCATCTCGTCGTAGCCTAGCGTAAGCATCAAGCCGCGCGGCAAGGTGGCCTGGGCCCCCGTCTCTCCTCCCCGGGCCACGGCCACGGCATCGTCGATGTGCACCCAGTTGATGTTGCGTAGCGAGCGCCGCAGTCGATGGACCCCCTCGCGCAGCAAAGAGCGTTGCATCCCCAGCGGCTGGCCGCGAAAGGCGACCAAATCATAGACAATCGCCCCCGCCGATTCGGCCCGCACCACGATCGGCCACGTCTTGTATAGCAGATCGCGCAATACATCGTAATCGCCGGCCAGCACCTCGGCGGTGCGCCGCACAACCTCGCGGATGTTTGGGTTGTAGCTCTCCAGATAGGGGATCAATTCGTGGCGCAGCCGGTTGCGAAAAAAGGTGCGATCCAGATTGGAACGATCGAAACGCGGCCTGAGCCCTTGCTGTCGGACATAGCGCTCGATCTCGGCCCTGGGCACACTCAGCAATGGGCGCAACAGGCGGATGCCTTGTCCCTTGGGGGGCAGATCGTCCTCGCAAGCGCCGCCCAGGCGCATTTCCTCTAACGGCGAAACCGGCCTCATCCCGCGAAGCCCGGCCAACCCCGAGCCGCGCAGAAAATGCATCAAAACCGTCTCCACTTGGTCGTCGGCATTGTGGGCCACGGCCACCGAACGCGCGCCAAGCGAGCGGGCCAACTCGGCGAGAAAAGCATAACGCGCGCGACGAGCGGCCTCCTCCAAGGCCAAACCCAGTTCGACAGCCAAAGAGGGCACATCCGCGCGTCTCAGTGTGCAGGGTACGCCCCATTGCTGGCAAATGTTCTCGACAAAGCGCGCGTCGGCATCCGCCTCCTCGCCGCGAATGCCATGATGAAGATGCCCTACGTGCAAGCCCGCTCCGAATTCGGGTGCCAGTCGGTTCAGCACGTGCAACATGACCAACGAGTCCGGGCCGCCCGACACCCCTAGAACGACCATCTCGCCGCGCGGGAGCATCTCGTGCTCCGCGACGACCCGTCGAACCTCAGCTACAAGCTCCATAATGCCCATGCACCTCCTGGGGGCGGCCTCGAAGAGGTTGCGCTGCCCCAGCAAATATGTTACAAGAGATTCCGATCGAATCAGCAGGCACAAGGCGCCATATGACAGAATCTTTATCTTGTGAACCCATCGGTTCATAGGATATTCATTGAAAGAGCTTATCCTAAAAGTGGCCTCATAACAACATCGGGCGATGGATCGCGTGCAATCGGTCTGTCGCCGGCGCCCTCGAAGGCGGCGGGAACCCGGTCTCACACCGGCACCGGAGTGGTGCGCCCCGCTCACTCGACTCAAGGGGTTCACAATCGAGACCGGGTTCCCGGTGAGGTCGAGAGCAAACTTTGGGCGTGAGGTGCCCGCCACTTTGAAAGTGGCGGGCACCCCGGAACGGATGGGTCTCGATCGCAGATTGGCCGACACAGACCAACCATGCTAGACTGGCGCCATCTGGAAAAAGGAGCCGCCGTTATGTCCG
>JACIWY010000459.1 GCA_014360745.1 Chloroflexota bacterium | reverse complement strand
GGTCGACCAAAAAGATGCGCGTGCGCCCCAAATAGTTGGATTTAAAGGCGATCTTGCCCAGCAATTGTTGGGGCAATTGTTGGGGCAGCGGGGTCGGCGTGGGGCTGGGCGTCGGCGTGGGGGGCACATAGCGGGCCAGCGTCTCCTTGTCCTCCAACAGCACGTAGAGCGGGTCGTCATTCGAAGCCGCAACCTCCTCCACCGGCGGGCGCGTGGGGCCGATGAGCTCGGTGGGCGTCGGTTTGGGCGTATGGGTTGCTTCTGGCGTTCCCTCGGGCGTTGTGGAGGGCGGAGCGACAGCGGTCGGTGCCTCGGTGGGGGGTATCTTCGTGCTCGGCGCCTCGGTGGGTTGGGGCGTCTCGGTGGGCAAGGGTTCCTCCGTCGGCGTGCGCGTCGGCACCGTTTGCCGGGGCGGCGACTGCTGCGGCGAGGCCCAAACGCCGCTCGCCAGCGCCATCAGGAAGGCCAAGCCCAGGGCCAGGGCGACCTTCCAGGAAACCAGAGGGCGGATCAAGCGCCGTACTCCGAGAATCCTTGGTGTAAAACGCGACATGCCACCTCCTGTTCGCGGCTGCAATAGGCCTCTCGATGCGCCCTATTCTACGCAAAATGGGGAGGCCGCCAAGGAGTGGGGGCGGCGGGGCACTCTCACCTTCCCGCAGGTTCCAGAACTTGCAGGAGGATTCGGGCAAAGGGGGAACTTGATATTCGAGGCTCAAGTTTAATGATAGGATAATTAGACAAGGTTCTACCAATTGACAAGAAGGGTCTTGATGTGCTATACTATGAATGCATAGTGGGGCGGGGCGTTTTGTGGTTTATGATAACGGCCCTCGCCAGCCAAGCTTGACAGAGCTGGGGCTTGATGCTATCATGTTAGCACTCAAACATTTTGAGTGCTAAAGAAGGAGCCCGTTATGGGCTCTTTTGCAGTAAGCGGGAAATAGCGTTTATTCGCCATAGAGGGAAGTCGGGCGAGCAAGGGACATGTTATCTCAAGGGATTCAAACGCCAAGGCAGGAGCCTGATCTCACGCCGCGCCAGCAAGAGATTCTCAAGGCAGTGGTTCAGGAATATGTGGCTTCGGCCACGCCGGTGGGCTCGAGCACGGTGCGCAGGGCCGGCGGGCTGGAGGTGAGCTCAGCCACCATCCGCAACGAGTTGGCCGTCTTGGAAGAGCTGGGCTATGTCGTGCAGCCGCATACCTCGGCGGGCCGCTGCCCAACGGTCAAGGGGTATCGCTATTTTGTCGAGCGATTGATGGAGGATGCCGAGTTGCCGTTGCCAGAGCAACGTTTGATCCGGCATCAGTTCCATCAAATCCGTTTGAATCTCGACCAGTGGATGCGCTTGACGGCCGCCGTATTGGCGCGCATCGCCCGTTCCGCCTCCCTGGTCACGCCGCCGCGCGCGGCCAACGCGCGCTTTCGGCGCATCGAGTTGATTTCTATCAACGAGGCGTTATGTCTGATGGTGTTGGTGTTGCAAGATAGCAGCATCCATCAGGAGATGTTGCTCGTCGATCAGCCCATGGACCAGGGTGACCTGACGCGCATCTCCAATATCCTGAATGCCATACTGGCCAACCAATCGGCCGCCGAGATTCGCGCCTGTGCCCATCCGGACCTGCGCGAGCTGGGGGAATGGGGCGGGCACGTCTTGGAGCGGCTTGTGGAGATCATGGAGCAACGGGATCAGCGGTCAATCCGCGAGGTATACCGCGATGGGCTGGTGAACGTGTTGAGCCAACCCGAGTTTGAGGATGCGGACAAGTTCCGGCAGGTGATCGAGGTGATCGAACACCCCAGCCTGTTAGAATCCATTTTGGCCAAAATCCTCAACGCCAATGGGGTACAGATCATCATCGGCGGCGAGGGACAATACGAGGAGATCGATGACGTCAGCCTGGTGCTTTCGCCTTATGGCTTGCGCGGCATAGCGAGCGGTGTGCTGGGCATCATGGGCCCGACGCGCATGTCTTACGCCCATGCCATCTCGACGGTGCGCTACGTCGCCCGTGTGATGGACGACCTGATCGCCGATGTCTATGGTTCCGGTGAGATCGGTTTCCTATAAAATACAGCTTGAGGAGAAAAAGGCATATGAATATAGATGAAAATGCCAAAGATGGACCTCGAAAGGTGTCCATCAATATGGCAAACAACGAAGAGCAGAAAGCCTCGAAAGAACAGACCGAGCAAGCCGATGGCAAGCAAGAGTCCGACGTAGCCGTTGCCCCCGAAGAAACCTTGGGGCAGGACGTTCAGGCGGAGCTTGAGCGTCTGCGTCAGGAGTTGGAAAAAGTCTTGGCGGAAAAGGAGGAGTTACTCGATAAGTACCGACGAAGCCTGGCCGATTTCGCCAATTATCGCAAGCGTCAGGATCGCGATCGCGAGATAGAGACGTTGCGTATGCGCATGGAGGTGCTCAGAGACCTGTTGCCCATCCTCGACGACTTTCGTCTGGCGCTGGAGAACGCGCCCTCCTCGGCCCCGGCGGTTGCCGAAAACGATTGGGTTGCCGGTGTGCAGCTCATCGAGCGCAAATTGACGGCGTTATTGCAAGCCTTTGGCGCCAGGCCTATAGAGGCGTTAGGGCAACCCTTTGACCCCAAGTATCACGAGGCGCTCGTGCAAGAGCCTAGTGATGAATACGCCGAAGGACGGGTCAGCAAGGTGATCCGAGAGGGATATCTCTTGGAGGATCAGGTATTGAGGCCGGCGTTGGTGCAGGTTTCAAGCGGCCCGCGCCCCGAAGAGAAAGAAGCATAAAAGCTCGGCCGGGCATGGGGCCTCCTTGGCGCTATACGCCATGCCCGATAAATAAGCAAAAAAGGAATTTTAGGAGGAACTATGGGTAAGATAATTGGAATCGACCTGGGAACGACCAACTCGGTCGTTGCCGTGATGGAGGGTGGGGAACCCACGGTCATCCCCACTGCTGAGGGTGGCCGGCTGTGTCCTTCTGTCGTTGCCGTGAACCCCAAGACCGGAGAGCGGATGGTTGGCCAAATCGCCCGCCGACAGGCCATCACCAACCCGGAGAATACGATCTTTTCGGTCAAGCGCCTGATGGGCCGCAAATTTAACGACCCAGAGGTGCAAAAAGCGCGCAAAGTACTGCCGTACAAGATCATCGAGAAGGAAAACGGCGATGCCTGGGTGG
>JACIWY010000458.1 GCA_014360745.1 Chloroflexota bacterium | reverse complement strand
AGCGATGATATCACCGGGCGGCGGCGTACCCGGGACATTGCCATGGCTCGCCAGGTTGTCATGTACCTGGCCCGTGAGCTGACGCCGATGTCGCTTCCGCAGATAGGCCAGGCACTGGGCGGCCGCGATCATACCACCGTCATGCATGGCTGCGACAAGATCGCCGCCCTTTTTGAGAAGGATGATGCTTTGCGTCGCCAAATTTTGGAAATCAAAGGCAAGTTGTATGGACAGAGCCAGCGCACCTCTTGGCAGCAGCCACATGGCGTCGCCGTGCGCTGATCTGAGCGGATGATAGACGATGGCCGATCTTATTGTTGCTGGATTGACGGTGCGCGAGGACGATCGGGGCAGGCTTCACTTCTGGGGCGAAGTTTTCAACCTCAGTGAGGTCGCCAAACGGTGGGTGCGGGTGACGATTCGCCTGCTGGGCGAGGATGACATGCCGTTGATGGAAGGCATGGACATCACCGCGCTGGAGTGGACCCTGCCCGGCGGGCGCAACGCCTTTCACATCCGCTTCCAAGACCCGCCCCAGGGCTGGAAAAGCTACGAGATCACCGTAACGGGCCAAGACCATGATTGGAACGATTTCTCCGTTCCTCAGCCGGCGCCGGGGCTGCTCGTCGATCGAGTTCACTATCGCGAGATCGGGCGGGCCGACCTTTATTGTGGGTTGATCGGCATGTTGAGCAACACCGGCCTGGTGCCGGCCACCCATGTCAAGGTTGCCGGCACCCTTTATGGCCCCGATGGCAGCGTTGTGGGCTTGGTCAGCCCGTACCTGGTGCCGCGTGGCGTCTTTAGGCCGGGCGATGCCATGGCCTTCGAGCTCAAGTTCTACGCCGTGGGTGGCATTGTGGCCAACTATCAAGTGCAAACACAAGGCCGGCGCCAGGCATCGAATTTCTAGCGTCGGCCTTGAGTGGATCGGTTTCCCCCTTTACCTCCTCGTAATTTTTCCCCTATCTGGCGTCAGCGTTTGTACAATAACGGCAACCAGCTCTTTTGCTCCGTCGGCCCCGTATGAGGAATGGTAGGCGTCGGAGTGGGAGTCGAAGGTGTCGGCGTGGGGGTGACTCGTGGCTCACAAAGCCGAGTGTCGGCCACCAAGGCGATAGAACGTTGCCCTACACGGGGCAGGTTCTGGGCAGAATAATAGTAGGTGTTGGTCAACACGGTTCCTGATGCCAGGCTCTGGTAGCTGTGTACTTCGACGCCTACCCGAACGGTATCTCCGGAAGCCAGCGACGGGATTTGCCAAAAGACCATGTTGCCTTGGGCGTTCACCCGCCCTGGTAGTTGGCTCCAGGGGGCATCCACCGGGCAGCAAACGCCCAAGGGTAGTACATCTGTAATCACCAAGTCGACAAGTGGCGTCGGCAATGTGTTCGTAAGCCAGAACGAGTAGCGCAACGTCCAGCCAGGGCAGAAGGGATTTTGGCATCCCGTCAGGTTCGTCTCAATCTGATCTGCCTGGACGATGACGCTCGAATCGATCGGCTCGGGTGTCTGGGGTGAGCTAACAACGACGGTGTTAACGATCTCGCCCAGGCCGACGACTTGGACCGGGAAGGTAATAGTGACCCTCGTCCCTGCTGCGACGGTGATGCCGCTGGCCAAAACGGGCAAATCGGCTGCCGTTTGGGCCACTGTACCGGCCGAACCTTCCAACGTCACCGGCCCGGCGAAAGCCAGGGCGGTGGGTAGGGTATCGGTGACGGTTACATCGTCGGCATCGGCATCGCCGGTGTTGCTGATGATGATGGTATAAGTGATGCGCTCGCCAATAACCGCATAAGGTTTGTCGATGAGCTTGACTACGTCGAGAACGGGCTTGAGCTCGTCCTCCAGAGATGAATGACTATTGTTTCCCGCGTTGCATTCGCAAAGCTGCCCATCTGGATCGGCGGTCGCCACAAAGGTACATTGGATCGGCCCCGGTCCTGGCGATGAAAAGAGGAATGAGAGGGTTTCGGTTTGGCCGGAGGCAAGGTCGATTACTTGGTCGGGCGCTACGATGGCGCAATTCGAGTCAAGGCGAACGACTGTGTTCTCGGCGGCTGAGCAGCCGACATTAGCCACGTCGACCAGCACCTCGCCCACAGGCACAAGCCCTCTGCCGGTCAGCGGGCCGGCATACTGCACACGGGTGACGGTGACATCGGGGATTTCGACCGGTATGTTTGTACACCAGAGGTTGTTTTCGGCATTGCTTTCGCAAAGCACATCTTCATAATCCAGCTCGATGCGCAAGGATGCCTGACACTCGGCCAAACCTGCACAAGCATCAAGGACCACTTCCCGAGTATCGAGTTCGAAACGCTGTACACCCCCTCGCGCTGGAAGCTCGGAGAGGCCCAAGAGCTGGGTCCATTGAGCTATCTGCGCGCCTTCACAGCCAGCGCGATCGAGCAGGGTCAGCCGCACGGGGATATCGCGGCTCACATTGGCCCCACAACCGTTGTTGGTCACCGTGATCGGCCCCGAAACAGTGAACCGACCATCACCGCTGCAGCTCAGACGTACGTGATCCGCTGCTATTGCCAGGTCAGGGATATTTATGGGCTTGACCGCACACAAGGTGTTGTTGGCCCCATCGCATTCGCAAATATTCTCCAAGGGATCGATGGCAATTTCAAGCGCGAGAGCGCATTCGTCGTTCAGTGCGGCGGCATCAGCGAGGATTTCTTGGGGCGTGATGAATAGACGTTGTGTACCACCGGCCGGCGCAAGGGTTATGCCGGTGAATGTCTCGCTCCATTGCCAGAGATTTTCACCACCGCATGCCGTCTCGTTGTATAGCGTAAAGCGTACCGCCACATCCTCCGTGAATGGGTCGCCACAGCCACTGTTCGTCAAGGTGATGGAGCCCGTCACTCTGAACAAGCCGTCAGCTGCGCAAGTGATATCCAGGCCCTCGTCATAAACTTCCAAATCGGGCAGGTGACCATCGAGCAAGCTTGTCATCGAGTTGTTGCTGGCTGTACACTCGCAAACCTGGGCATCGGGGTCGATCTCGGCCGTAAAGGTACATGCGCAATCTGCACAGTCAGGGCTAAAATCGAAGACGAGATCGCGGCTTTCGCCGGCGCCAAGGCTCAGCGTCTGGTCGGCAAAGGTTATTCCGCAGGTGCTGGTCAAGCGCACTATGACATTATTGGCCCC
>JACIWY010000457.1 GCA_014360745.1 Chloroflexota bacterium | reverse complement strand
AGAAGGCCTGCTCCACGCTATGGATGTGTTCGCTGATCGGCTTGGGAATGCGGCTGCGCACTTCATATTGTCCTTGAGGATCACGCCGATCGCATACCGACTCCACCAGGATAGGGTCATAGGGCAGCAGCCTTTCCAAGACGGCCATAGTCTCTTTCCAAGGTAAACGCCCTGAAAAGTCCAGCGACTTGAGCAAGAATTTGTCACCATATTTGGCACGCACAGCACTCAAAAAGGCCTCGTCAGCGCGCACATTCCCGCCGCAATAGAGGCGAAACATATCCTGCCCCTCGGCCATACGTCGATCCACACGGGCCAAATTGGGCTCCACCTCGGCCATGTCGAACATACGAAAGATCGGATAGCACACCTTGATCCGATCGCGATAACCGCCCCCCAACACCCCGGCGATCGATTGGCCCTTGGCCTTGCCCACCAGGTCCAAGATCGCAATCTCGACCCCTTCCAACAAGGGGCCCTGTCCGTTATAACGCTGCTGCATCGCATGGCAGAGGGGACGCCATCGCAATGGATCCTTGCCCACCAAGGCCTCCTCCAGGCTATCCTTCAGATCCCGGAGATCGAACTTGACCTTGCCGTGCCCCAAATCGGACATTTCGCCTAGGCCGACGAGGCCTTCGTCCGTGGGCATCTGCACGATGACATGCGGGGTCGTGCTTCCCGTCTCTCGTCGGGTAAGCACCGGGGTAAGATGAACAGCCGTGATCTTCATAGAACTCCTCTCTTTGTTATCGCGGGTTTCGATCGCTTTATCTCCTCAACAGTCTGCCCGGCAACGCTCCCGTGAATCGCCCATCCTTGATCACCCACTCGCCGTTCACCATCACATAAGGGATCCCCTGTGGGTAGGTTTTGGGCTGTTCATAGGTCGCATCGCTGATCCGCGCCAGATCGAACAGCACCAAATCTGCCCAATATCCGTGGGCCAGCGTCCCCCGCCCGGCGATGCCATACGTCTGGGCGGGCAGAGAGGTCATCTTGCGCACCGCCTCTTCCAGGCGCAGCACCCCTTTGTCGCGCACATAGCGCCCCAGCACTCGCGGGAAGGTGCCGAAATTGCGCGGATGAGGATGCCCTCCAGAAAGCGGCCCTTCGGTAGAGAGCGCCGAGCCATCGCTGCCGAACATTGTCGCCGGCCATTGCATAAACCGTTCTACATCCTCGTCGCTGAAGGAAAAGCAGGTCCAACCGACACGGTCGCCTCCTGCTTCAACCAACAAATCCATCACCGTCTCGGCGGCGTTGGTGCCACGCTCAGCCATGAGCTGCTCCAAGCTCTTGCCCATGACATCCTCGGAGGGATGGGTCGAGATGATCAACCGCGCCGGGCCACCCCGTCGAGCGACATTTTCGGCAACGGCGTTATATAGCTCTGCGCGCACCGTCGGCTGTGCCAAAAGGCGAGCTATCTCCTCCGACGATTTACCGGCCTGGAAGGAGTGGGGCAACGTATCGGGAATTACCCCGCCGCCGGAGGCCTCATAAGGGTATTGATCACAAGTCATCTCGATGCCACGTGCCCGCGCTTCGTCCATCAATTGCAACATCTCACTCGATTTGCCCCATACTGTCGGCCCATGACATTTGATGTGGGCAATGTGGGTGGGGCAGTCTGCGGCCTCGCCGATTTCGACCATCTCGCGCACCGCCTCGACCACTCCTATAGTACGCGTCGACGAATCCCGATTATGGGTAGCGGTAAGCCCTCCATAGCGGGCCACGATACGCGACAAACGCATCAATTCTTGGCGCGGGGCATACATGCCGGGCGAAAAGTACAGGCCCATACTCATGCCAAAAGCACCTGCTTCCAACGCCTCGGCCAAAATGCGCTCCATCTCGGCCATTTCCTCGGGGCTAGCCGGGCGATCTTCTAACCCTACCGTCGCCGTGCGGATGGTGCCATGGCCGACGAGCGACGCTAGGTTCACGGGCTTGGCCGCGGCATCGAGGACATCTAGATATTGTGGGTAGGTCGTCCAAGTGGGCTCCAACCCCATGATACGCCCGCTGCTGGCCGCTACACCCACACGCGGCGCAGCGCTCGAGCCGCAATTGCCGAGCACCTCTGTGGTCACACCTTGACGCACCTTGGATTGCGCCGTGCTATCCACCAGATAATTGAGGTCGGAGTGGGTGTGGGTGTCGATAAAGCCGGGGCAAACATACAACCCGCCGGCATCCAGTCGCTCCACAGCCTCCCCTTCGACAAAGCGGCCGATGGCGACGATACGTCCGCCCTGTACCGCCACACTACCACGAAACCACGGGTTGCCCCGCCCGTCGAGAACCCGCGCATTCTCGATCAAGACATCATAGACCATCGCTTGTCTCCTTATGCGCCAACAACGGGGAAAGATTAGATACGAACGACTTCGCCGGGCAGGGCGCCGGTAAAGGCGCCATTGCGCACCACCCATTGGCCGGCGACCATGACCTCGTCGATCCCCGTCGGATAACGCTTGGGGGTATAGTAGCTGGCGAACGAGATCTTGTTCAGATCGAACACAACCACATCGGCGCGATAGCCTGTGGCCAACAACCCTCGCTCGGCCAGCCCAAAAGTCTGAGCCGGCAGCGAGGTCATCTTGCGGATGGCGTCCTCCAGCCTCAACACCCCTCTGTCGCGCACATAGAAGCCCAATATCCGCGGAAAGGTGCCAAAGTTGCGCGGATGAGGGTTGCCTTTTGAGAGTGGCCCCTCAAGGGACAAGCTGGAGCCATCGCTGCCCACCATGACCGCCGGGTAGCGCATGAAACGCTCCACATCTTCGGCATCCATGGAAAAACATGTCCAGCTTGCGCGCTCACCGCCGCTCTCGGCTAAAAGCTCCATAACGACATTTGCCGGATCGGTGCCGTAATCGGCAGCCAGGTCGGCGATGCTTTTACCCAACACCGATTCGACGGGATAGCTCGAGATGAACAAGCGATCGGCCCCGCCACGGCGTTCGATGGCCGCCGCGACCACATCGTGCAATTCGGCCCGCACTTCGGGCTTGCTCAGCTCGCGGCTGATATCCTGCGAGGAACGCCCGGCTTGAAAAGAATGCGGCAACGTGTCGGGGATCAACCCACCCCCCGAAGCCTCATAGGGATACTGATCCGCAGTGACCTGGACGCCGCGCTCTCGGGCCTTGGCGATCAGCTCCAGG
>JACIWY010000456.1 GCA_014360745.1 Chloroflexota bacterium | reverse complement strand
GAGGCACCAACTTTAGCCTCTTTTCCGCCAACGCCACGGGGGTAGAGTTGTTGCTCTTCGATCGCTACGACCAGCCGCAGCCGAGCCGCGTCATTCGCCTCGATCCGCAGCGCAACAAGACCTATTACTACTGGCATGTCTGGGTATCTGGCGTCGGCGATGGCCAGCTCTATGGCTATCGAGTGTACGGCCCCTATGAACCGGAGCGGGGCATGCGCTTCAATCCTTATAAGGTGCTCCTCGACCCATACACGCGGGCCGTCGCCTATGGCGACAACTGGTGTCGTGGGGAGGCCTACGGCTTTAACGACAACACGGCTTCGGCACTCAAGGCGGTCGTCGTCGATTGCGGGCCCTACGATTGGGAGGGGGATGAGCCTCTGCGCCGCCCCATGGACGAGACGGTGATCTATGAGCTGCACGTCCGCGGCTTTACCGCGCACCCCAGCGCCGGCGTCGAGCATCCCGGCACCTACGACGGCCTCGTGGCCAAGATCCCCTATCTGCAATCCCTGGGCATCACCGCGGTCGAGCTGTTGCCCGTGCACCAATTTGACGAGCAAGAGGTGCGACGCCTCAACCCGCTGACGGGGCAGCCGCTCAAGAATTACTGGGGCTACGCGCCAGTGGCCTATTTTGCGCCCCATTTGGGCTATACGGCCGGCAAAGAGGCACGCCGTGCGGTGGACGAGTTCCGCGACATGGTCAAGGCGCTGCATCGCGCCGGCATCGAGGTGATCATTGACGTCGTCTTTAATCACACCGCCGAGGGAGATCACACCGGCCCCACGATCTTTTTCCGTGGCCTGGAGAACGTCGTCTACTATATGCTTCGGCCCGATCGGCGCTACTATCATGATTTCACCGGCACCGGCAACACGGTGAATTGCAATCACTCCATCGTGCGCCGGCTCATCCAAGATTGCCTGCGCTATTGGGTGCAAGAGATGCACGTCGACGGCTTTCGCTTCGATCTGGCCTCGGTGCTTTCGCGCAACGAGACCGGCGAGCCGATCAAAGACTCGCCCATCTTGTGGAGCATCGAGTCGGATCCGGTATTAGCCGGCACCAAATTGATCGCCGAGGCTTGGGATGCCGCCGGGCTGTATCAGCTCGGCGGCTTTACCGGTGACCGCTGGGCCGAGTGGAACGGGCGTTTTCGCGATGACTTGCGGCGCTTCGTTCGCGGCGACAAGGGCACGGTGCGCGACCTGGCCTGGCGCATGACCGGCAGCTTTGACATTTTCCGCGACAAGCCGAGCTATGCCTCGCATCGCAGCATCAATTACGTGACCTCTCACGATGGGTTTACGCTGCGCGATTTGGTCTCCTATAACCAAAAGCACAATGAAGCCAACGGCGAGGACAATCAAGACGGCACCGACGAAAACCTGAGCTGGAACTGCGGCGTCGAGGGGCCGACCGACGACCCGCAGATCGAGGCCTTACGCCTGAGGCAGATGAAAAACCTGATCGCCCTGCTGCTCACGGCGCGGGGCACGCCGATGTTGCTGGGCGGTGATGAGATGGGGCGCTCTCAAAACGGCAACAACAACGCCTATTGCCAAGATAATGAGATAAGCTGGTTCAATTGGGAGAACCTGCGCGCCTACGCCGGGCTGCATCGCTTTGTGCAAAAGATGATCGCTCTGCGCAAGCGCTATCGGGTATTGACCAAGAGCCGGACGCTGGGCTACAACCCCCCCGAATGTTCCCTGCACGACGATGTCACCTTTCACGGCGTGCGGCTGCACCAACCCGATTGGAGCCATTGTTCCCATTCGCTGGCCATCGAGTTTCACAGCGAGCCCGGAGAACCCAACCTCTTTTTAATCGCCAATGCCTATGGCGAGGCGCTCGAATTCGATTTGCCGAGGGAGGTCACCTGGCGGCGGCTGGTGGATACGTCTCTCGAATCGCCGGACGATATTTGCTCAGAGGAGGAGGCCCCCGCGTTGAGCGAGCCAAGGTATCGCGCGGGGCCGCGTTCGGTGGTGCTTTTGCTTGAGGAGCTGAAATAAGACGCGAAGCTTTGCCTCAGCGATTGCGGACGTGTGGCTTGAGCACGCCGATGAAGGGCAGGTTGCGATAGTAACCGTGATCATCCAGCCCGTATCCGACCACAAAGCGATCCGGAAGCTCGAACCCATGATAAGCGAGGGGGATCGGGATCAGGCGCCGGTAGGGGCGATCGAACAGCACGCAGACCTGCAGGCTTGCCGGGTCGCGGGTGCGCAGGGTGCGCAGCAGGTAGTTCAGGGTCAGGCCGGTGTCGATCACATCCTCGACAAAGAGGACATGCCGCCCGGTGATATGATGATCCAGGTCTTTGGTGATGCGCACGGTGCCCGATTCAGGGTGAGACGTATAGGGAGAGATAGCCATAAAATCGAGCATCACCGGGATAGTGATATGGCGCAGCAGATCGGCCATAAAGATAGCCACGCCGTGCAAGACGCCGACCAAGAGCGGATCTTTGCCGGCATAGTCACGCGAGATTTGGGCGCCCATGGCGGCGACGCAATCCTGGAGTTCTTGTTCGGAGATGATGATCTCGTCGATGTCATCGAGGATATTCTGGCTGGGGGAGATCATTTAGCTTTCCAGTGCCTCCCTACCCACCAACTCCTCCGAGCGCTCGTCGATGCCAAAGCGCTCTAGAAAATGCATAAAGTCCTGACGGGTCCACAAGCGGATATTCACGTGTGGATATAGCTCGCGCAGGCGGCGGATCTTGCGATTTTTGATGCGGATCAGCTTCTGGCGCAGAGTAGTCAGCTCGACGTAAAGGTCTTGTTCGACGAGATAGAAATCGGGTGAAAACGCTTCCAATACGTTGCCCCGTTCATCCCAACGTAGAGGAAAAGTCATCGGCTCGTACAGCCACTCGATGCCATAGAAATCGAGGATGCGGGCAAACTCTTCTTCACTAGGGTGCGAGAAGTCGATGCGCTCACGGTTCACCCGTGGGTTAGCAATCGGAGAGGGACGATTGGGAGCCTCTACCTCTGTCATGTGGAAGCACGTCTTGTTCGTTTGGGCGGCATAGCTTCTCCTCATAGACACTGATATTATATCCCAGGCGCATGGGCTGTCAACCGGTTTTTGTCTCTTCATCACCAGCGCGGCCGACCCAGGCCAGGGCGAAGAGGAACCAGTGGGCCAACTCGGTGACAAA
>JACIWY010000455.1 GCA_014360745.1 Chloroflexota bacterium | reverse complement strand
CCACCGGTGGGCTCAAGATCTTGCGCGGCAGCTTGGCTCCCGATGGCGCCGTCATCAAGACGGCGGCCGCCTCTCCTCACTTGTTGAAACACACCGGGCCGGCGGCGGTGCTCAAGCGCCCGGCCCGCGAACCGGGAGGGCGCCGCGCGCGTTTTGACATCCAGAGTTGGGTGGACGAACATTTCGCCCACATCGACGAGAACTATGTCATCATCAATCGCGGCATGGGCCCGGTGGGTGCCCCCGGCATGCCCGAGGTCGGCCCGGTTGGCCTGCCCACCCATCTGCTCAAGAAGGGGATACGCGACATGGTGCGCATCACCGACGCGCGTATGAGCGGCACCTCGTATGGCACCATCGTGTTGCATGTGGCACCCGAAGCGGCGGTGGGCGGCCCGTTGGCCATCGTCGAAGACGGCGACCTGATCGAGCTGGACGCCGAGCGAGGGGTGCTGAACCTGTTGGTGGACGAGCGCGAGATCCAGCGTCGCCTGGCCGCCTGGAAACCGGAGCCCCCGGCCTACCAGAACGGCTATCGCGCGTTGTGGATCGACCAGGTGTTGCAGGCACCCGACGGATGCGATTTCAAGTTCTGCGTCGAGGAAAAATGGCTGGATAAGCAGCGAACGGGGCGCAAGGGTTAAAAATGCAAATGCGGTTGCCGGGCATCCTTCGAGGGTGCCCGGCAGCTTATGGTTGTGAGAACAGCTCATAGATGAAAAGCGCCGGGCCCGAGGGAAAAGGTCCGGCGCGCCGGAGGAGGCAGATATGCCAGAGGATCTCAAGATCACGAACGTGCAGTGCATTGTCTTGAACGGCAACTTTCCCTGGCCGCTGGTGCGCATCGACACCGACGCCGGTATCAGCGGTTATGGCGAGTGTTTCCCTACGCTCAAGCTCGACAATGTCAAGGGCAACGTCCTCGACCGCCGGGAGCGCCTGATCGGCGAGGACCCGACGAACGTCGTGCCGTTGGTGAACCGGTTGGGCATGAACCCCTTTGACCTGGCCAGCGTGCAGGCCCTCAGCGGCATTGAGATGGCCCTGTGGGACATCACCGGCAAGGTTTACGAGATGCCGGTCTGGAAGCTGCTGGGCGGCAAGGTGCGCGACGAGGTGCGCATCTATTGCGATTGTCATGCCGGCACGCCCATCCGCACGTTGGCCGACTACTCCTATGAGCATCCGGAGAACTATACGCCGGAGGCGTTCGCCAAGAACGCCGAGTGGGTCAAAAGCCTGGGGTTCTCTTTCCTCAAGTTCGATTTGTACGGCATCCCGCCGCAATTGGTGCCGGGCCACGGCGCTATGTACAGCACGGCGCAGATCGATTATTGCACCTCGGTGGTGGCCGCCCTGCGCGAGGCCGTGGGTTGGGACCATGACCTGGCCATCGATTATGGCGGCAAATCGGTCGCTGACGCCATCCGTCTCATCACCCAGGTCGAGCCCTACCGCCTCTCCTGGGCCGAGGACATTCTACCCTACAACGGCTACAACGCCGACGCCATGGCCGAGGTGACCCGCGCGGTCAAGACGCCGACGTTGACCGGCGAGTTGATCCCCACCGCCCTGGGCTTTCGCGACCTGATCCACAAACACGCCGTGCGCGTGGTGGCGCCCGATATGACCGTCGTCGGCGGCCTGCACCAAACGCTCCTCGTGGCCGAGATGGCTCGCCAGGAGAATATCGCCGTGGCGCCGCACAACATCACCACCCCCATCGGTACCATGGCTGCCGTGCATGCCTGCGCCGTGATGCCCAACTTTGTGGGGCTCGAGTTTCACGCCGTCGGCTTGCCCTGGTGGCAGGATCTCGTCTATCACCACGAGGGGCCGATCATCGACGGGCGCGGCTATATCCGCGTGCCCGACGCGCCCGGCATCGGCGTCGAGCCGAACGAGGCCGAGATGCGTAAACACCTCATGCCGGGCGAAAGTTACTTTGAGGATTAGGAGGCCTTTCTATGGCAACAGATATCAAGATCACCGACATACGGGTGGCGGTCGTCGCCGGCAACTTTTCCTGGCCGTTGATCCGCATCGACACCAACGCCGGCATCGTCGGCTATGGGGAGGCTTTTACCGACCCCTGGCCCCAACGCATCAAGCGCGCCATCCTGGATCGCCGGGAGGTACTGATCGGCCAGGACCCGACCGATGTGGTGCCCCTGGTACAACGCATGAGGCTGAGCCCCTTTGACAACACCGGCGCCAAGGCGATCAGCGGGCTGGAGATGGCTTTGTGGGACATCACCGGCAAGGTCTATGGCATCCCGGTGTACAAGTTGCTGGGCGGCAAGTTCCGCAATGAGGTACGCATCTATGTGGATTGCCACGCCGGCACGCCCATCCGCACCCGCGCCGACTATTCCTACGAGCACCCGGAGAATTACACCCCGGAGGCGTTCGCCAAAAACGCCCACTGGATCAAGGAGCTGGGCTTTTCCCTGCTCAAGTTTGACTTGTACGGCATCCCACAGGAGCTGGCCAAATCGCACGGAGCCATGTATTCCACCGAGCAGATCGATTATTGCACCGCCGTGGTCCAGGCGCTGCGCGAGGAGATCGGCTGGAAGCGCGACCTGGCCATCGACTACGGCGGCAAAGTAACCTGCGACGCCATCCGCCTCATCACCCAGGCCGAGCCCTACCGCCTCTCCTGGGCCGAGGATATCGTGCCCTATAACGGTTATAATGCCGACGCCATGGCTGAGGTGACGCGCGCGGTCAAGACGCCGACGCTGACCGGCGAGCTGCTTTCCACGGCGTTGGCCTTCCGCAACATCATCACCAAACAGGCTATCCGCATCGTGGCGCCCGACCTTTCCTGCATTGGTGGGCTGTACGAGGGGATCAAGGTAGCCATCATGGCCCATGCCGAAAACATCCTCTGCGCGCCGCACAACGTGTGCAGCCCCATCGGCACCATGGCCGCGGTGCACGCCTGCGCGGCTATGCCCAACTTCGTCGGGCTGGAGTTCCACGCCGTGGGCGTGCCCTGGTGGCAGGAGGTCATCGAGTTCGAAGGCAGGCTGATCGACGAACGCGGTTATATCCAGGTGCCGGATAGACCGGGCATCGGCGTGGAGCCGAACGAGGCGGCGATCCGCGCGCACCTGTTGCCGGGGGAAACATATTTTGAGTAGCCCTGTCCCTTAGGATACCACGACGGATGAAAACGCCGTC
>JACIWY010000454.1 GCA_014360745.1 Chloroflexota bacterium | reverse complement strand
GTTGTCAAGCGTGACAGTTCGGCGGCGGAGAGCGATTCTTCGACGGCTAACGCGGCCACTTGTTCTTGACGCTGCGCCGGCGCAAGGCCCAACAAATGCTGGGCATGGGTCACCCCTAGCTCGCCCTGCATAATCAACCGCTGAATGGATGGCGAGAGATCGCGCAGACGCAGATAGCGCTGAATCTGTCGCGCAGAGAGCCCCAAGGTGCGGGCCATCTCATCCAACGCCTCACTCTGGCTCAAGCCGTTCTCGATCAAGTTTTGCAAAAGCTCCGCAAAGGCCAGGCTCTTGTCCATATCATTGAGATCCAGGCGCTGCAAATTCTCGAGCATCTGGCGCAACACGGCCTCTTGATCGTCCACAGCCTCTAACACCAAACAAGGCACGCGATCGAGGCCGACGACGATAGCGGCGTCGCGGCGGCGATTGCCATAGACGATGCGATAAGCGCCTCCTTCCGGGCGCACGCCCAACGGTTGAAGGATGCCGTGTTCGCGGATCGTCTCGGCCAAACCGGCCAGATCGCCGGGGTCAGAGCGCACGTTGCGCTTGCTGGGCAACAAATCGCGCGGGTTCAGGTAAACGATGCGGGCCTCTTGAATCATTGCTCCTCACCGGTCAACATGTTGTCGGAAAAGATCCCCACGAGTGTTTCAAGAGCTTGGCGCGCCTCAAGCCCTCCTCGCATAATCGCCATAGCGCATAAAAGCCCGGCAGGCCACGTCTTGCCAATGGGGTTCCAAGCCGATGGAAGCATTGTCGCCATAATAGCCGGCGATAAAGCCGCCCTCCGGGCCGCCGAGCTTTTCGATGAGCTCGCGGGCCTCGGCGATGATGCGCGTTTCCTCCTTGGTTTGCAATGTCGTTTGGATATCTACAGGGCACCAGAAGGTCATTTGGCTATGGAACTGGGCCAAATTGTCGATGCCGTGCAATTGGGGCTGATCAAATTGCAGGACATCGATGCCAGCCTCGATGAGATCCGGGATAATGGCCGTGATCTTGCCACAAGAATGCATGATCACCTTTAGGCCATAGTCATGGGCGACGGCGCAAAGGCGCACAAAGCCGGGTTTGAACACCTGTCGCCAGGTATCGGGCTTGATCATCAAGCCCAACTGCGTGCCCCAATCTTCGGGAAACATGACGCCATCCACGCCCGCCTTGGCATACTGTACAATCACCTGGGCCAAGAGGTCTTCGATGCGCTTGAGCAACGTCGAAACTTGAGCCGGCTCGAGAAGGATGTCCATGAGAAATTGGTCGAGACGGCGCATCTTGCGGGCGATGTTAAAGGGAAAGCCCGGCAACCCCCCAACACGGAAGCGACGCTCGGCCGGGTCCGCGCAGACGGCCCGCACGCCTTTAAAATGAACGGGGTTGGCCAGATCGGGCAAACGCAGTGTATCCAGGTCATTCCAACTGGCCAACACGCCGCGCGCCACCTCGCCCTTGCTGGTGCGATCCACTCGAGCCCAGGTGTTCCCCCACTCGTCGACGTACTCTTGCCGGCCGGGGCGAACCTCCTGCCAATCTCGACAAAAGCCGGGCAGCTCATAATGCACATGCACCAGGTCGTTCCAATAAGGATCGGGGAAGGAGGCAGCTACCCGCGCAGGGCCGGCATGTTCAATAGTGCGCAGCACGATCTCTCGAGAATCCATGAACATCTCCTCACCAACATACATCAACGGGTTTTCAGGGCGCGCTCCATCCGCTCCAGCGCTTGTTGAAGCACAGACCGGCAACAGCCAAAGTTGAGGCGCACAAACCCCTCCCCGCCGCGCCCAAAACGGGCGCCATCGTTCAACGCCACCCGGGCTTGGCGTATAAAAAACTCGTGAGGGTTGCCATCGAGGTCCGCCGACCGGCAATCCAGCCAGGCCAAGTAGGTGCCTTCCACCGGCGACATAGAGACGCCCGGCAGACGTTCGGCGACAAAAGCTCCCAAATAGGCCAAGTTTTCGCTCAAGTACTGCAAGAGCTCTTGCAGCCAAGGATCACCATCGCGATACGCGGCCAGCGCAGCCGTATACCCCATGATGCCTACAGAGCCCACCAAGCCTTGATAGGCGCGTTGATAACGTTCACGCAGCTCCTTGTCTTCGATAATGGCCACAGAAAAATGTAGGCCGGCGATGTTAAAGGTTTTGCTGGGAGCCATGAGGGTGATGGTACGTCGGGCTACCTCGGGCGAGAGGGAAGCGATGGGCAGATGTCGATGGCCGGGCATGAGCAGCTCGCAGTGAATTTCGTCGGAGCAGATGATGAGCCCATGGCGCAGACAAAAATCAGCCATCGCCTCCAACTCTTCGCGGCGATAGACGCGGCCTACAGGGTTATGGGGGTTGCAAAGCATGAACAGTCGCGTATCCGGCCGCACCGCCGCTTCCATGCGTTCCATATCCACAACATAGCGGCCGTCTTCCAGGCGAGTCAGTTCCATCTCGTCGTTGCGTAGGCCGGCATAGCCGGGGGCATCGAGCATGGGGTAATAGATTGGCGTCTGTAACAAGACCCCTCCGCCTCCATCGGCCACCGCATGGCAGGCCAAATTAAAGCCTCGGACCACGCCGGGGATAAAAAGCAGAGCCGAGGGGTCAACCCGCCAGCCATAAAGCCGTTCGAGGCGCGTGACGACGACCTCGCGCATCTCGGGCGGCTCGATGGGGTAGCCAAAGATGCCGTGTTCTACCCGCTCACGCAATGCGCGGATGACCGGTTCGGGGGAAGGAAAATCCATATCGGCCACCCACATGGGCAACACATCTTGTTCATAGCGATCCCATTTGGAACACCACGTATCACGACGGTCGATAAAGCGATCGAAATCACAGGACATGATAATCCCCCGCAAGAGAGGATGTGCACCTCGTCAATGTCGCTCAACGCTCTTGGCCACGATGGTCACGGAAAAAGAGGCGCAACGGTGTACCTTCGAATTTGTAACGCTGGCGAATCTGGTTCTCCAGATAGCGTTGGTACCCAAAGTGCACGAGCTGCCGATCGTTGACAAAAAAGACAAAGGTGGGCGGATCGGTACCGGTTTGGGTGCCATAGTAGATGCGTAGTTTCTTGCCCCCTTTGGTGGGGGGCGAACGATGCGCAATGGCGTTGCGAATGATGTCGTTGATCTGAGAAGTACTCAGCCGCTCCCGACGTTCCCGTTGCACACGCAACGCCAAGGGTAGGATATTATCCA
>JACIWY010000453.1 GCA_014360745.1 Chloroflexota bacterium | reverse complement strand
GTCCACGTGCACATCGGGAGAGGCGAGGTGATGGACAAAAAACGAATCCTCAAGCGCCAGCACGCCTGGCGTATAGATCGACCAGGGACCTTCGAGGCTGTCGGCATAGGCCAGGCGAATATAGGTGCCCCGATGATCGCCGAAATAGAGGTAATAGCGCCCCAGAGGATCGGGTAACCAGTCGGGCACGCGGATTAGCGATGGGCCGTTGATGTTGCCGCCCATGCGCTCGTCCATATGCGGGCGGATGATGGGATTGCCCGGATAACGGCGAACGATCATGTCCTCCTCCCCAACACCTATCTCGTCAGGGCAAGTGCCCGACGGGCATGATATAGAGCGGTTGTTGTTCCTTGGGCAAGCCCAACACATCGCGCACGCCCTCGTCATGAAAGGCGCCGACGACGACGGTGCCCAGATTCAACGTCACCGCTTGAAGGTACACATTTTGGGCGGCGTGCCCGGCCTCCATATGCACATATTGCCGCCCGCGCGCTCCATACCGTTGCATCGTGCGTTCATAGACGGCGGCCAAGACCAAATCGACCGGCGCCTCCTCAATCCAAGACTGCCCCAAAGCCACGCCGGCCAGCGCCGCGCGCCGATCGCCTGATGCTACGCGGGCCAGCGCATGACCATCGGGGAGGTAGTGATAGATCCCGGCTGCCAGCCCCTCTACGCGCCCGACGACGACGTATAACTCTAAAGGATAGGTAGCCCCGGCGGAGGGCGCGGTGCGATAGCCTCGCGGGTCGGTGATGCCCTGAGCGGCCCAGAGAAGCTGGGCCAGCTCGGCAAGTGATAGCGGATCATCGGCATAGTCGCGAATCGAGCGTCTGGCCGATAATGCTTCTTCCAGCGAAATTTTCCCCATCACGTGGGGCTCAGGCAGAAGGACCAAATCGCCGGCTTCTCCGGGCCTACCGGGCTCCCCCGGACTTGGACGCTTGAATCGCATCACAGCCATCACCCCCAAAATGGCCAAAACGATCACGACGACGGCGAGAACCAGCTTGCGGCCCATCCGTGTCCTCGCGTTAATGGTGATAATGCAACACCGGCGCCTCTGGGCCGCGATAGATACGACCGCCACGGACGACCAGCCGTGGCACCAGGCGCCTATGGCCTATGCGTGTCTCTCCCTGACAATCGGTCAACGGAAATGCCCCTTCCTCCAAAGCGAACACGGCGGCATCGCCACAGGCGCCGACCTTTAGCGTACCCACCTCGTCGGCCATGTTGATGACCTGTGCGGGGACGGCGGTAACCTTGCGCAGCGCCTCATCCAACTCCATGCCGAGATGTAGGAATTTGCTCACCGTGGTGGCCAGGTCGAAAACGGGGCCGTTCACATTATAAATGTGCAGGTCGGAGGAGATCGTCTCCGGCGGAAAGCTCTGGGCCAGGGCGGCCTCGCATACGCGCCAACTGAAGGAGCCGGCGCCATGCCCCACGTCAAAGATCACGCCGCGCTCGCGGGCCTCGCGCACCGCCGGGCGCACCTTGCCGGCCTCGTCGAGGATACCATGTTGCCGACCGTGGAAGGTGTGCGTCAGTATGTCGCCGGCCTTCATCACGGCCAAGATCTCGTCCAACGAAGGGCAGTAGGCATCCTGTGGGTGAACCATGATGGGCAGGCCGGCGGCGTCGGCTGCCTCGCGGGCGCGATACAGAGGTGCCAGGCCGACTCCCTCGCCCACCACCTGCCCACGGGTCAAGCGCACCTTGATGCCCAGGATCACATCGCGGTGGCGCTCGACGGTTTGCAAGGCGCGGCCCACATCGGCCCACTTGAGCTCATCCAGCTCGCCGATGGTTGCCGAGAGCATGCCCATGGAAGAGATGTTGAGATGGGCCAACAGGCGAGTGGCGCTGGCCTCGATGACGTATTTGCGAAAACCGCCAAAGGTATCCGCCCCGGCCGAGCCGGCATCCACGGCCGTGGTGACGCCATGCGCTAGGCAGGTGGGATCGGGGGGAATGCCGTAATGAGAGACCCCCTCAAAAACATGCACATGCAGATCGATAAGGCCGGGTGTCACCAACAAGCCGGCGACGTCGACCGTCTCGGCGGCCTGAACGCCGGCCAAACTCTCGGCCAGTGCCGCAACCCGCCCGTTGGCGAAAGCGACATCGCGCGGTGCATAAAGGCCCTGCGCCGGGTCGAGCAGGGTGCCGCCGCGAAGGACAAGCTCATAGGATGCGCCCATGTGAGTTCGTTTCTCCTTTGTGGATGGGGGTGTGGTAGGTGAAGCACGTTCATTATAAATGCTCGTCAGGGCAGATCAAGCCGCCTTTCATCGGGGCGTTGCATGCTCCCTCGCCGTGGCGGGGCGCGGGGCTCTGACCAGCTGCGCTGATCCGGATGCACAAGGACAATCCTCTCGCACTTGTAGCTCCAAAGAGATCCGCCATATAATTGGATGATCCCATTATATGATCCATTGGCTGTTTACAGCCCAGAAGAGAGGGGATATAGTAAGATGGATGAGTCCACTATGGATTCCGTAAAGATGCAGATCACTATTGAACGAAATGGCCGCATGCCGGTGTATCGCCAGATTGAGTCTCAGATTCGCTCCCTGATCTTGGAGGGCCGGTTGCCCCAGGGAGCCCGCCTACCTTCGGAACGCATCCTGGCGCAACATCTGGGGGTCAACCGCACGACGGTGGTCAATGCCTACCGCGAGTTAGCGGCCGACGGGTTAGTCGAGGGGCGCGTCGGCTATGGAACGATCGTCCTGGGCTCTTCACCCCAACGGGAGCAAGCCAAGCCCTTCCTCGGAATGCCTCTGATGTGGACGAGTCTGATCCGTCCGCGCGTTCGAGGTCTGCAAAACCCGCTGCTGCGCCGCGTGGCCGATCTCGCTTCGCGGCAGGGGGTCATCTCTCTGGCCACAGGGGTTCCCGAAGTCACTTCCTCGCCGCACTTGCGCCTCGAACAAGCCGTTCGGCAGGTGATCGCTTCAGGACAACGGCCCTTGCTTCAGGATTCCCCCATCGCCGGTCTGATGCCTTTGCGCGCAGAGCTGGCCCGGCGCCTCGTCATGAAGGGGTGCAGTAAACCGTCGGCCAAGCAGCTCCTCATCCTCTCTGGGTCGCAGCAGGGCCTTTACTTGGTAGCGCAACTGCTCCTCGAACCGGGAGATGTGGTGTTGGTCGAATCTCCTACTTATTTGGGGGCGCTGGAAGTATTCAGAGCTACCGGGG
>JACIWY010000452.1 GCA_014360745.1 Chloroflexota bacterium | reverse complement strand
GCAGGTCGATCTGTTCCTTGGGTAAGGGCAGGAGGCGCACGATGACCTTAGTCACCACACAGAGCGTGCCCTCAGAGCCGACGATCAGGTGGATCAAATCGTAGCCGGTGACATTCTTGATCAGCTTGCCGCCGAGCTGCAAAATCTCGCCCGTGGGCAAGACGATCTCCAAGCCGCGCACATAATCCATAGTAGTGCCATATTTGAGGGCGCGCGGCCCGCCGGCGTTCTCGGCGATATTGCCCCCGATCAAGCAGGAATCGAGGCTCGCCGGGTCGGGCGGGTAAAAGAGCCCTTCCGCCTCTACCGCGCGGTGCAAATCCCCAGTGATCACCCCCGGCTCTACCGTGGCCATCATATTCTGATGGTCGATCTCCAAGATGCGGTTCATGCGTTCCAGAGAAAGGACGATACCGCCCAAAACGGGCACGGCGCCGCCGCTTAAGCCTTGCCCGCCGCCTCGTGGCGTCACCGGCAGAAGGCGCTCGTTGGCCAGCCGCAGGATCTGGGAAACCTCTTCCGCCGAACCGACGCGCACCACGACCTCGGGCCAGGCAGAGAGCCCGGCCGTCTCGTCGTGGGAATAAGGCTCCATCGACTCGCGGTCGAGCAATACGTGTTGCGGCCCCACGATCTCGCGCAGGCGGGCGACGATCTGATCATCGACTCGAGCGTACATGGGCAGCTCCTTGCTATAAGATGACGTCATGATACTCCGTTCCTTGAGCGGCATCAATTCTCTTGCCGGTGCAAGAGGGGCAAGCCCCTTAGCGCAAGTAGAAAGGCAAAGAGACGGGAGAGGCGTTGCCCCGCACAGTAATGGGTTGAAGCAGCATGTCCACGCCCCCCTCTAGGCCGTCGGTGGCCATGGCGCGCAACAACACGCGGCTCTCTTCGGGCACGAGCGCCGAATTCCAACGATATATGCCGGCCGGAGGCAGGTTTTCCGCCAGGGGCTGCCAGGTTCGCCCCCGATCTAGTGAGTATTGCAGGATCACTTGTGGGGTTCGCGTGCTTTCGTAGATAGCCTCCCAGCGAATCTCGCCGATTCCCGTCCACTGCTCACCGCCCTTGGGGCTGATCAAGCGCACCGTCGGGGCGTGACCGTTGCGGATGGCAAAGGGGCCGATGCTCGTTGCCTGAGCGATAAAGCGGCCGTCGCTCACTGTGACGCGCACCCAAACACGACTGCAATTCGGCGCTGTGCTGGTATCCCAAACATAATTACCGGTGTCTATCGGCGCGTAACCCAAGGGGCGCCAGCTCTGCCCGTCGTCTATACTGTAGGCGAGATTCACACTGAGGGGATCTCCATCCGGGTCACGGGCATACCAGCGGATAACCCGCGTGCCCGACCAGATGTCCCCCTCGCGAGGCTCGAGCACGGAAACCGACGGCAAGTTACGTCCGGCGTTGCGGATGTCGAAAGGACCGCCAGTGGCAGTCCAAGTCTGCTTTCCATTCTGGATTGTGGCGCGCAAGAGGTAGGTGCCATTAGGTACCTGGGTCGTATCCCAGAGAAACGTGTCGGCGCCGATGCCGCGATGCACCGTCAGCCATGTTTGCCCGCCATCGCCGGAAAGCTCCAACACGATGGGGGCGGTGCGCATGGCCGATGCGCCGATGCGCCAGCGTATAGCCTGTTCGCCCGACCACGTCTCGCCGCCGAGGGGTGAGAGGATCTCGATGCCGCCCCGCTCCCCATCGCCTGACAGGCGGAGCGGCATGTCGACATAGGTGCGGCGGATGCCATCGCTGACCAAAAGGCGCAGGCGTTGCGCAGAGCCGCTCAGCCAACGACGGTCCAAGATGAACTCGCCCACGTTGGCCATACGCCGGACGATCCCCTCCCATGTCCTGCCCTCGTCGCGACTCAGTAGAAGGTCGACGCTCAGATCTTCGCCGTCGAGGTCCTCGGCGAGCCAAGTCACCAGGTTGTTGCGCGTCAGCTGGCCCGCAGGGTCTGGTGAAGTAACGAGCAAATGCGGCGGGTGACTGCGCCCACTTTGCAAGTAAAAGACACCCGGTGTTAACGCCTTGGCCGTGGCCTGGCCATCGTCCACCGCCACGGCGAGGAGGTATTGTCGGGCAGGAGGCGCGGTGCGCGTGTCCCATACATAAAGGCCGTGGCGTGCGTCCGTGCGGGCCAGAGTCTGCCAGGTGTAGCCATCGTCGGCGCTGAGCTGCACCGTCGCGGTGATAGGATCGCCATCCGGATCCCAAGCGCGCCAGCTTATCCGACGCAACCCGCTCCAATGCTCACCGCCAAGGGGTGAGATCAACTCGACGTGCGGCGGATGATTCGTGTGGTTCATCACCCGCACCTCGCTCGGCGCCGAGGCCGCGCGCAGCCCCACTGCGTCTCGGGCGATGAGGCGCAGTTCATAATCTCCCTCGGCGTATCGTGTCGTGTCCCACAGGAAAAAGCCGTCATCGGGCAGCACGTCGCTGAGCGCCTCCCAGGCCGTCGCGCCCTTGGGGCGAATTTGCGGAACGATGCCGAGTTGGGAAGCATTGGGGTTGAGCGTTGACCATCGTATGAGCCGTAGGCCATGCACAGCCTCGCCGGGCCCGGGCTCCAAGAGGGCTAAGCGCGGTGGGGGGTTACGCCCGATGGCGAACGTGGCATCGCTATCATCTATGCTCTGAAAATAGCGATCTCGGGCAACGAGGCGCACGCGGTATTGAGATCCGAGCGGTAGAAAAGCCACCTGCCAGACATAATAACCGGTGTTGGGCAAGCCCTCCGCCAAAGGGAGCCAGGTCTGCCCTGCATCGTCGCTATACCAGAGGTCGATCGTGAGAGCGTCTCCATCCGGATCCACGGCCCTCCAGAGCAAGATCGCTTCTGTGGTCACGGAGGTATGTTCTGTTGGCCAGAGGACGGTCACTTCGGGGGGGCGGTTGTTGACGATGGAAATACCGCGCACCGCATCGCTACCGAGGGCGCCTTTTGAATCGCGGGCCACCACGCGCAGGGCATAGTCGTTGGCCGGAGCAAGGCCGGCGGCTCGCCAGAGGTAGCTGCCTGTATTGGCGAGGCCGCTGGCCAAAGGGCGCCAGGGCTCCGTCCCACGGCGGTATTCCACATCGATGGTGATAGGGTCGCCGTCGGCATCCCAGGCGCGCCAACGCACCGGAATATCGCCCCGTGGAACCACCTCGGCCCCCGGGGCAAGCAGGGCGATGAAGGGCGGATCGTTCACATTGTTCAATATAAAAGGGTTG
>JACIWY010000451.1 GCA_014360745.1 Chloroflexota bacterium | reverse complement strand
TGAGGGGGTTAATGTTCCCCCCATAGGTAGGGGGTGGCCCCGCCGGGGCCACGCCGGCGAACTCGGGCTCGTAAAAGAGGGAGGAGCCGGCCGGTTTGGCGGCGATGTTGCCCGCCGAGGCGGCGGGGGCAGGGGGCTGGGTGGGCGGAGGCGCTGGCTTGGCGGCCTCCGCTGCCGCTATTTGTCGGGTCGGAGCTGTGGTAGGCGTGGGCGAAGGCTGCGGCGTCGCCGTGTCCGTGGGCGCCGGCGTCGCGCTGGGCTCGGGCGTCGGGGTGGCCGATGGTGCGACGGTGGCCGTTGGCGTGGCGCTTGGGGGGATCGGAGTCGCCGAAGGGGGCTCCGGTGTCGCGCTCGGCGGCAACGTCGTAAAGGTCGGCTTGGGCGTCATAGAGGGGGAAATCGTCGGCGTCGGGCTTGGTGTAGACGCGCAGCCGACGAGGAGCCAAGCGCTCGCGATCAGGAATAGCGATAGAAGCGTCAGTGATGTGGATTTGTATGGCATCCGGTCTCTCCTATATTTTGCAAATAGCGAACGATGCCTTCTGCCGTGATCTCGATCACCTTTGCCCCGCGTTCCGCCGAGGCTTCCTCAGGCAGGCCGCTCCACCCCAGCTCCCGGTAACTCCTCTTTTCCGGCGGCGGATACTCTTGGGCAACTTGGGCGGGAGCTGGAGGAATGAGATGCGGCCGCGCATAGAGAGCGCCCGACACCTCTCGGGCGCCGCCGTGCCCATGGCTGGATCGGCCGCCGAACACCGTTTCCAGATGCTCCGTTCCCAGCACCGCGTCGTCAAACACTCTGAGCACCTCTATCCGCAGGCCCGGATGCATCGCACGGGAGGTCTCTCTGGTCTCCAAGGCCACTTCATAGTTGCCCCAATGCCCAAGCAGGATCAGAAGCTTGGCTACCCCGTGTCGGTGCAGGCTCGCGATAATATCGCCTAGGACGCGCCTCATGGTCTCGTATTCGAGATGAATCGTGCCGGGGTAGCCCATGTGATCCGGCGAGAAGCCGTAGGGCAGCGGCGGAAGAAGGAGGGCGCCCGTGGCTGCCGAGACCCTTTTGGCGATTTCCCAGGCGACATAATGATCGGTTCCATAAGGCCCTCGGGGGCCGTGGAATTCGGTGCTTCCCAAGGGGAGAATCACCCACTTGTCCTTGCGGGCGAACGCCTCTCTGGCCTCTGCATCGATCAGATCTTGCAAGATGATAGGTTTCATTCAGCGCGCCGTTAACCCACGATGGCCTTTACGATATCCGCATTATTGGGCGGGCACCCCGGCACGTAGCGAGGATGCACGCACAACTCCGGAGGGCAGCAGATGCCCACCGGCACCAAGAGATCCGGCGCTGTGCCTGCGGGCGGAAGGGCGCCTCCGGTGACGAGGGTCATGCCGCGTGCAGCCGAGATGGTGCCGGCTTGGATCATGTCGAATAGGGAGCTGAGCACCCCGTTGCGACAGCCGGTGCAGCTGCCCTCGGCGTGGACGATCTCGATCCCCTCGATGGCGATGCGCGTGTCCTCCTCCATGCGCAAGAAGCGCCGCGCCACGTCCGCAACCCGTTCGCCGCGCACCTCGATCGCGCCTTCATCTAGCACGCCTATTCCTCGCTCGGCGGCGAGGGCGAGCAGGCGAATCTGCGCCGGCTCAAAGCCCATGACGCGGCTGGCCACGGCGTCGACGGCCAGGAGGTCGCGCCCGGCGACGAGCAACCCCATCTCCACCGGCAGCCCAAAGACGGGCCCCAGCCCTTCTTGGCCGATGAGGCCGTCGACCAAGGCAAAAGCGGGGCGAAAGAGCCGCGCCAGATCGCATACGCCCTCAAACACGCCGACTTGGTGGATGCGCCGTTTGTCGGCGTCGATCACCAGGCCCTTGAGGTTCTTGAGGCTGAGAGAAGTATCGGTCTGGTCATGGGTCTTGAGCACGGGGACGCTGATAATGGCGTCGGCCTCGACGACGGGGCGCCAGGTGGTGATCGCCTCGAGGACGCGGCCTTCGGGTACCGAGACGCGGGCGCGCTCGCAGCGTTTCAGATCGAGCACCTCGTAACCCTCATCGCGCAGGGCCGAATAGCCCATGAAAGCCATGACCTGTTCGGTGTCGATGCCGCGCGCGGAGGATTCGGCGATAAAAGGCCGGCCGCCTCGCTCGGCGATAATGTCGCACAAGGCGCGACAAACGGCTGCCGACGTGCACGCGCCCGAGGTGGGCGTGGGAGGCACGGCCACGAGATTGGGTTTGACCAAAACGCGGGCGCCCGGTGCCACCTCCAGCCCGCCGGCGAGCTCTAGAGCGCGTCGCACGGCGGCGAGTAACGTGGCATAATCGGGGCGAGGGCCGGGGCGCAACAACGAGACAACCGATCTTGGCATGTGGGAACCTCCTCCCTGGGAAGGTGCAGAGCACCGGGCCAGGGTTAAACTTGCCCAAGATGATACCCAACGATCGCGTCGGTGCCAAAAGGCAAGAGGCGGGCGAACGTGTTTCTTCGGGCTGGATCGGGTATAATAGCTCTTTAACGAACGGCAACGCCGCGAGGCGACGCGGTCGACAACCTACATGTTGAAAGGAGCAACCATGCTGGAAGCCATTCGATCCGACAAGGCTGCGGCCCCCATCGGGCCCTATTCGCAGGCCATCCGCGCCAATGGGTTCATCTTTGTCGCCGGGGAAAAGGGGCTTGACCCCAAGACCGGGCAGATCGTGCCCGGAGGCATCGCCGCCGAGACGCGGCAGACGCTGGAGAATATCAAGAACATCCTCGAGGCGGCAGGGTCTTCGCTGGACAAGGCGGTGCAGAGCTTTGTTTTTATGACCGACCTGTCCGAGTTTGCGGCTATGAACGCCGTCTATGCCGAATACTTTGGAGAGAACCCGCCCGGCCGGACCACGGTGCAAGTTTCTGCTTTGCCTGCCGGCGCACACATCGAGATAACCATCACGGCGTTGGAATAAGGCGTTCCGGGAGTCGCGGATGATGAGGCGACATTGGACAGGCTAAAGGTACCCCGATGAAGCGACATTGTTCGTAGGAAGCTGGATGCGCCTGTCGGGCCGGATTCTGGCGGCAATGAGGGAGTGACTCCCGGAAGACGCCAAGACCATTATAGCATATTTAGGTTACAATTTGGTAAACAAGATGACGAATTGCCTAAAATTCTTCCAGCCTTGGCGCCAAATTTCTCTCATGATTCGCCGGATGAGCGTTCCATCTCCATAGCTTC
>JACIWY010000450.1 GCA_014360745.1 Chloroflexota bacterium | reverse complement strand
CGCGCTTGTTTCTCACCCGGCACCGCAGCTATTTGCGCGCAGAGGAGCCTGTGACGAAGCCAGGGCATGAAGGACCCTGGCTTTGCGATAGGGCCGTCTCGTCGAGCGGTTGCTTGGAGAGGACACCATCTTATGGGAAAAAAGCGAGTTACTTCTGACGCCGAGCCCGACATCCTCGGCTTGATTATGGAGCACACCCACACCCAGATCGCCTATCTGGACGCCGAGATGAACTTTGTGCGGGTGAACGCAGCCTATGCCCGGGGATGCGGTGTGCCTGCCGAGGAGTTGGTCGGCAAGAACCATTTTGCCCTTTTCCCCAATGCCGAGAATCAGGCGATCTTTGAACGGGTGCGAGATACCGGCGAGATGGTCGCCTATCAGGCCAAGCCGTTCATCTTTCCCAATGCGCCGGAGCGAGGTGTTACTTACTGGGATTGGACGTTGGTGCCGGTCAAAGACCGAGAGGGCAAGACGAAAGGGCTGGTTTTGTCGCTTTTGGACGTCACCGAGCGCAAGCGAGCGATGGAGCGCGTCGAGTATTTGCGCCGCCAGAACGAGCTGATCCTACAATCGGCCGGCGAGGGCATCGTCGCGCTGGATGATCATGGTCGGGTCATCTCGGCCAACCCGGCTGCGGAACGAATGTTGGGTTGGCCCAAGGAGGAGCTGCGAGGCAAAAACCTGCATGAGCTGGTGCATATCGGGCATACCGATGGCCCCGCTGCGCAGGGGGCCGAATGTCCGACGGTGTTGGCCTACGAGCGCGGCATCACCACCCGGAGGAGCGGCGAGGCGTTCATGCGCCGCGATGGGTCAACCTTCCCGGTCGAGTTCACGACCACGCCGATGATCGACGACGGACGCACCGTCGGCGCGGTAGTAATTTTTCAAGACATTACCGAACGACTAAAGGCGGAGGAAGCACTGCGATATTACGCCGAGTGTCTGCGCGGCCTGCAAGAGACCGATCGCGCCATCCTTGCTGCACAATCGGCGGAGGAGGTCGCCCGTGCCGCTTTGCGCTTTCTGCGTGAGGTGTTGCCGTTGACGGCGGCGGCGGTGTGGGAAGTGCATTGGCCCTCACAGGAGGTGAAAGTTCTGTTTGTTGACCCAGCCTATGCAGGCGCTTGGTCATCGTCGGGGCGGCTATATCGCCTGCACGATATCCCCTTCTGGCCGGAGTTGGCCAAAGGCCAAATGGTGGTAATAGACGGCTCCGAAACGCAAGATATAGATGGAGAGTGGGGTCGAGCCTGGGCTCACAGTGGCGTTATCGAGATGATGGCCGTGCCCCTGTGCGTCGGCGAGACCTTGACCGGCGTATTGTGGTTGGGCTTTGGGGCGTCTCCCCTGTTGTCTACGGAGCAACGCGACATGCTCGAACGGGTGGCGGATCAGCTCACCATTGGCTTGTACCAGGCGTGGCTGCGCCAGCGGATCGAGCAACATGCGGCCGATTTGGAGCGTCGGGTCGACGAGCGCACTCGAGCGTTACAGGCCAGTGAAAGGCGTTTTCGGGCTATTTACGAAAGCTCGCTTGTAGGGATCGCTCTTTTGGACACTGATGGCCGCTTCTTGAGTGCCAACGAGGCCATGGGGCGTTTGTTAGGCCTGAGCAAAACGGAGCTTGAGGGGTTGGGTTTTGAGCGTCTTTTCCCCGAGGCGGATCGGGCACGGCGCAAAGCGCTGTTTGACGAGTGGCGTCGAGGACATAGGAGTTTGGAAGAGCCAGAGGTGCAGGTTGTGAGAGGTTCGGGCAAGCCGGCCTGGGTCAATCTACACCTGACGTTTGTATCTGGATCGGGGGAAGATGACTATATCGTGTTGATGCTTGAAGACGTGACCCCGCTACGCCGAGCACACGAGACCTTATTAGAAGCCGAAAGGATGGCCGTCGTGGGCCGCATGGCGGCCTCGTTGGCCCATGAGATCAATAACCCCTTGCAAGCCGTCATCGGCTGTTTGGGGTTGGCCGAGGAGGTGTCGGCCGAGGGCGGAAATATAGCTCGCTATCTGGCGGTGGCCCAGAACGAGGTGCGACGGGCTGCCGAGATCATCGCCCAGCTTCGGGCATTGCCTCACGCCAGAGATTGGGATAACCCAAGGATGGTCAGCCCGAGGCAGCTCGTCGAGCATGTGCTCGAAGCGGTGAACAACGAGGTGATACGACATGGCCTAGAGGTCGGGATCGATATGCCTGCGGATCTGCCGGACATCCCGGTGCTGGAGGGTCAGGCGCAACAGGTTTTTCTCAATGTGATTTGGAACGCTATCGAAGCCATGCCCGATGGAGGGGCGCTGCGCATTGCCGCGACCAAGACGGAATATCCCGACGGGGTGCGCATTACGATTCGGGACACGGGCGCCGGGATCGACCCGGCTACCGCCGACCATTTGTTCGAACCTTTTTACAGTACCAAGGCGCGCGGCTTGGGTTTAGGTTTGTATCTCAGTCGCGAGATCATGAGGAAGCACGAGGGGACGATCCTTGTGGATAGCCGCCCGGGGCAGGGTACGACGGTCACGCTGTGGTTCCCGCGCCCGAGCACGTAATAAAAAGGTATATCGCGCTCGGAGAGTGAGAGTTATGGGGCCGAGAGGGAGCAAAGGGCATGGAGGAGCGAGTCAGGGCTTTGGTGGTGGATGACGAGGAACACGTGCGTTTTTTCCTGCGCGAGACACTAGGGCGGAGCCATTATACGGTGCAAGAAGCTGCGAGTGGGGAAGAAGCGCTAGATCTGCTGCGCGACACCCCATTTGACCTGATGGTGCTCGACTTACGCTTGGGCGGTAGGATCGATGGAATGCGCATCCTAAGTGCTGCGCGCTGGCGCTGGCCGATGATGGCGGTAGTGATCCTCACCGGGCATAGCTCATTAGAATCGGCTATTGCCTCCATCCGCGAAGGGGTGGACGGTTATCTGCTCAAGCCGGTGGATGCCGCCGAATTACGCGAAGTGGTGGCCGAAGCGTTGAGACGGCGAAGGGCCTTGTGCGCCGCAACTGCCAGGGTCGGAGAAGAGGAGGACGTGCTCCGCTATGGGCCATTTCTTGTGGACCTGGGTCGACACACGGTGCAGGTCGACTCGCGAGATGTAAGTTTGACTCCCCAAGAACTCAAGTTGCTGGTGTATTTGATCCGTAACGCCGACCGGGTGGTGTCGCCGCCGGAATTGGTGCGCGAGGTACGCGGTTATGAGACCGACACGGTCTATGAAGCGCGACAGG